>NZ_MCYD01000260.1:0-379 GCF_002876325.1 Vibrio sp. 10N.261.52.A1 | reverse complement strand
ATCAGGTGATTGAGTAGATCTTCACTCTGCTTTTCCAGTAACCCGTGAGTGCGTTGAATCAGCTCTGTGCTCTCAAGAGAGATAAATTGCATTAGCGCATAAGACTGATTCAATGTATCAAAGGCTTGCTTGTGTTGGCCTAGGCGGTTAAGAATCTCAGATTGAGCCACGCTTGCATCTCTGAGCCCCGCAAGTAGGCAGGCAAATTGGCAAGGCTTGATATCGCTTTGGTATGCCGCATCTTGAATGTGGTGAGGAAGAGAATTGAGAACATCCCCATAAAGGCGCTGTGCTTCTGGCCAGTGACCTTGCTCCATTAACTGTTCAGCTTTTAGGTAGTGCATCCAGCATCGTTCAATTTCCATATCCACATCCTCGA
>NZ_MCYD01000259.1:0-14445 GCF_002876325.1 Vibrio sp. 10N.261.52.A1 | reverse complement strand
CGGTGAAGACCGCAGTGAGAAACTTGAGTTCTCACCAGCCGTGCTCAAAGTGCTGGAATATGTTCGTCCTAAGTATGCTTGTCGTCAGTGCGAGCAAACTGAAGACAAAAGCCACATCGTTCAAAAGCCAGCGCCCCAGAGCATCATCCCTAAAAGCTTCGCGACAGAAAGCTTGCTAGCCAACATCATCCTTGGCAAATATCAATACGCAATGCCACTGTACCGCCAAGAGTCGCTGTTTACTCAGTCGGGTATTGAGCTATCGCGAACTACTATGGCAAGGTGGGTTATCCAAGTCAGTGAGAAGTTCAAACCGCTGTATGCGGCCTTGAAAGAGCATCTACTCCAACAAGTGGTGGTTCAGGCAGATGAAACGCCGCTCAATGTCCTCAAAGAAGATAAACAGTGTTATATGTGGCTCTACTGCTCGGGCGCAGACTAGCCCGACGCTGCACAGCCGAATGTAAAGAATATCGCCTTGTACGACTATCAAAACAGTCGCGCGAGGGCATGCCCTGTTGCCTTCTTGGGGGATTACAGTGGTTATCTGCAAACCGATGGCTATGGTGCCTATGATGGTCTTCAACAAGTCACCAATGTTGGCTGCTTGGCGCATGCACGGCGTAAGTTCATGGATGCTAAGAAGCTTCAAGGTAAAGGTAAGTCAGGCAAAGCAGATAAAGCGCTAGCCAAAATCCAGAAGCTCTATGGGATAGAATCGCGCTTAAAAGGTGCGACTGTCGAAACACGAAAAGCAGAACGTCAACTGCATGCCAAGCCGATACTGGATGAGCTGTACGAGTGGATGACGACTCAACAAGTGCTAGCGTCTAGCCCGTTGGGCAAGGCGATAAAATACACGCTCGGCCAATGGCCGAAACTTATCCGCTATATCGATGACGGTCATTTATCTATCGATAATAATCGAGCTGAACGCGCAATTAAACCGCTGGTCATTGGCAGGAAGAACTGGTTGTTCTCGACCACTGCAAATGGCGCTGACGCGAGCGCGATGCTTTACAGCATCGTCGAGACTGCGAAAGCCAACGGCCTTATCCTCTACGACTACATAGTCAAGCGCATGAAAGAGCTAGCGAAAGCTGAGCCTGATATCGATGCGCTCCTGCCTTGGAACTTCAAACATTAACAACATCGCCCCGTGGGTTCATGGGGCGCATACACAAGACGAAGAGTTGCGGAAGCCGGAAAACGACACTGGCAAAGGCTTTCAAGCTGATGAAAACAGCCGAGTCAAACTGGCGAAGGCTGAGAGGATTCAAGTTACTGGCGGACGTTATCAAAAGAGTGAAATTCCAAGATGGCATTCGCGAAACCGAGGAAAACCAGCAGGACATTGCTCTTGAATCCGTACACCAGATTTGACGATAGCTCCAAGAGAAGAGGTACGTGTGGATATCTTTGAATATATTGAGATATTCTATAACGTGAAACGTCGGCACAGTTCAAATGATCAAATGTCACCTGTAGAGTATGAAAAGCAGTACAAAGAAAGGCTCAAAAGTGTTTAGTAAATCGGTGGCTATTCATCTTCTTTAAAACCATGAAGGTTAGACGTATCTATGATGCTGAAAACCAGACACTGCTTTACTTGTCTTACACAACCAAAGAGACGGATGGTAGCTTTAAACACAGCCTATCAACCTTACCGCTATGGGGAACCAAGGCTTGGCAGAAGCCTGTTGAAAACAAGTCATAACTAACGCCACTCAGTAGTCTCCGCTACAAAAGAAAATGTTGGCTTCAATGTAATGGACCCTACATGGTCAGTGCATCCTGAGAATGCTGTCCCCTATTTGTTTTCAAACATTGGACAGCCACCTTAGACGGCATTTACAAGAAGTTCAATGCTTAACGTCTAGGCTATGCGCCCTCCAGAAGAATCTGGAGGGCTTTCCCCTACAAGTATATCAATCGGATAAAGTACCCCATAATTCCGGATTTATTTCACCGGAACCACACAGAACTTACTCTCAGCTATTTAATCAATAGGCATTTGATACGATATTCGATGCCATGCTTGATTTAGCCTTTTCAGAAATTTCAGATACGCTATCCGTACCCGCCGATTTTTCTTTTGAAGAATCAAATACTGCGATAGTTTGAGCTAATAGTTTAGACTCAACTGACGAATAGCCACGAGTATTAGTATTTAAACCAAAATCCTTAATAACTGCATGGATCTGAAATTCAACAAGAGGAGCAATATCACGACCGATCGAAGTAAATACTCTCTTCTGCTGTAGTTTAAATGACTTAAAAGATGACCTGTTGTTCTTTCTTTTGGTGACAGCCAAGAAAGTCGTAGTGCCCCGTCGGTAGTTTCTAATTGGATTTAATTTATCGTCATTGAATAGTATGTCCGAATCTAGCTCTTTCTTGACTATTGTCGAAGCACCATCCGTTTTAAAAGTATCCTCGATACTCGTTAGGCGTAGCCCTTTCTGATCAAGGATGAAGTGAAGTTTTGTCTCACCACTAATCGCAGCCTTGAAACAAATTGAATCATTATTGATCTTGATATCAACGCCATTCCACCCATACCCTTTGGCGAGGATAACTAAGTTTTTCGCTAAAATGGTGCCATCCTTAGGAATTGGTATATTCCATGGTCGAACTCGCTCATGGTTTCCTGATTTATTGACCACACCAGCGACTGCTACTGCTGTGTTGTTGTTACTTGGAGAATAAATCAACCCTGATTCACCTATAATCAGATTCTCGTCGGTGATCTTTATAATTCGCTCTGGAATAAGGTGAGAAACATCAGCCTCCGTCAGTTTTAGTTTTGCTAACTCGGTGGTTTCTACATGGCCATTCGCTCTTTCTATCACTACTTCGGTAACACCATCTCCATTGATATCAATGGCATTTTTTACTTTTCCACCTTTTAGATCCAGCTTTGCAAGCTCAAACGGGTTGTCAAAGTACGTTCGATTTTTTTCTCCTTTACTACCCAGTGCGACAAAGTTTCGGCCATTGGCTTCGGCAAAATACAAGTCACTAATACCGTCTCCGTTATAATCAACCACACCTTCATAGCGCCAGTCGGATTTAGTCATCACATCATGTAAATTTTTCCAGGCCACAGTGATCCTCTTGTTAGCGACGTAGTAACCATCATAGGGCGAAGACCTTCTGCCTGAACTCATGGCGACTTTAATGGCGTAGGTTCTCCTGCCATCGGCCGCAGTCTCTTTATCAAAACCAATGATGTCGGCCTTGCTATCTCCATTAATATCTGTGACCGTCCTTTTATTGTTGCTCTGATTATGCCACCCCTTCTGGAGGGTAAAGTTACCCTTATAAGAAGGTATAAATCGACGTTCGGACGGTGAGTAGATGTATACCTCTCTACCGAAGGCAATGAGCTCTTTCTCTCCATTACCGTCGATGTCTCCGAAAAATATCGGCAACTTATTGGTGTTAAGCCAACCATGTTTTTGTTGAAAATTATATTCGACCAGTGTCCCAGACTTATATTCGATATTTATTCCATTCTCCCTTAAGGTGACTAACTCCTCCTCACCATCCCCGTCTGTATCTGCAACCCAAATACCGTCTTGCTCGTTCACCACACTGAGCTTACCCTGCTTTGTCCTATACAACGTCCCTGAAGCACCTTTTAAAATGACGCCTTTCTGCGCGTCGTGATATACTTTTTTGACCATTTCCGGCATGGAAAATGAGACCACCGAATTGTCGGCTGATACGGTAACCAGCGTATAGTCACTGCGTTGGAAATACGCATTGTTCTGTTTATCTATACTTATAAACTGGCCATAGACGTGGGCCCTTGAATGCGTAAGTTGAGTCATCACCTGTTGTGGCGTAAAAGATTGCGTACCAATTGCAATTGATGCGCGTGTTCTGCCACCCTCAGAAGGTTTCAACGCATCTGCAATTTTCAACTTCCGATTTCCAGATGTTAAAAACAGGTCGTCTCCAACAAGTCGCCATTGCCAAGCTTGTTCATCCGGCAGCGTAATTCGCACCTGTGAGGATGCCGCCGTCTGCACATTCACTGGTGCAAGATGTAAAAGCTGGGCAGTAATATCGAGAGCAACTGATGGCTTTTTGCCTGGCTCAACCGTCAGCCATTGGCCATCCATCCGGTATCTTGCACCGGATACCCCCGTGATTACATCTCTTCCTATTGACTGAATGGGCTCTGGCATCACTAACAACAAGTCCTGACGGGTATACTTTGTGACGCTTAATGCCTTTACGACATCATTGCCTGCAGTAATCACGGCTAACTGCCCATCAACCATGGTAAGATTTTTTACTTTCCCCCCGTTCAGGTCCAGCTTTGCAAGCTCAAACGGGTTGTCAAAGTACGTTCGATTTTTTTCTCCTTTTCTACCCAGTGCGACAAAATTTCGGCCATTGGCTTCGGCAAAATACAAGTCACCAATACCATCTCCGTTATAATCAACCACATCTTCATAGCGCCAGTCGGATTTAGTCATCACATCATGTAACTGTTTCCAGGCTGGGTCTGCACTGTTGTTGGCTGTGTAATGGCCGCCAAAGGGTTTATCGGCATTCCCTGAACTTAGTGCAATTTCTATTGCGTACGTTCTCGTACCATCAGATGCCGTTTCTTTATCAAAGCCAATGATGTCGGCTTTGCCATCTCCGTTAATATCTCTGACCGTCCTTTTATAGTTGCTCTGATTATGCCACCCATCTTGGTGGCTAAAGTTACCTTTATAGGGTTGATCATACTTTTTTTGTGCTGGTGTATATCTAGATACTGCGTCATAACCAAAGGCCACAATTTCTTTCTTTCCATCGCCGTCGACGTCAGCTAAAAATATCGGGTAACGTTCGGTATCTAACCATCCGAATTTTTTTTGGAAATTATCTAAAGTTGTTGTTCCTGATTTATATTCTATATTTAATCCATCCGTTTTTAAGGTGACTAACTCCTCCTCACCATCACCGTCTGTATCTGCAACCCAAATACCCTCAGCTGTCTCATTCACCACACTGAGCTTGCCCTGCTTTGTCCTATACAACGTCCCTGAAGCACCTTTTAAAATGACGCCTTTCTGCTCGTCATAAAACATCCTCTCAATCTGTTCAGGGGGTGAAAGTGAAGTCACCAACTGGCTCGCTGATAAGATAACCAGGGTGTTATCATCACGTTGGAAGTAGGTGTTTTTTGCCGAATCCGTCCCTAAAAAAGCACCAAAATTCGGGCTCTGATGCTTGGCGTGTTTAAGCACCGTTAACAGCCCCTCTACCGTCAATACTTTGCCATCAAGATTAAATCGAATCTCTCCCTGCTTGTTATAATTATAAGTTTTGAAGGCGTCCACTGCGTTAAACGTTTTACCACCCGCTTCCAGGATTAAGTCTGGCCCATCGATTTGCCATCTCCACTCCCCAAGCGACGAAGGGAGCACCACCTCTAAATGTTGTGATGGGGTGGCGACCAAATTCACCTTCGCTTGATTCATTAACCTGTCGCTGATTCTTAGCAAAGTAACCTGTGCATCAGGTACGATTTCGATTTCGCTTATGGGCAGAGCAGCAAAAACCCCCGTTCTCGGCAGATCAACGTCGATATGCCCTGAGCCTGTTGCCAAAATAGCCAGTGTTCCCACACCCGTACCTTGATACAAGTATTTGCATGAACGTACGTAAAATGTCGCATTGACTACCCTTTTTCTTTTGGTATCGAATACGATCACATCTTGGATATCTGACTGTAGTTTCGCGGAAACTATCTTTACCGTGTCTGAAAAATCTAAATCGCTCATGATCGCTTTACCAAGGTGGCGCTCCAGTACAGATCGGAGTGCATCTTTGCCTTTCCTTAGCAAAGGGTTATCTTGATAGTGAGGTGCTGTTCCACCGAATAGCAACTCTGTACCATCAACGGCCACCTCATGGATAAAACCTGATTTGACGGCAAAAGCTACCTTTTTGCTTTTTGAGAACAAATCGACGGTGTAACCCCCGCCCTTCAGCTTGATGAGCGAGAGCGAGGCGGAATTAGCCATCTGAAGGACAGTTGGTACCCCAACTTTTACCGGCAACTTTTCAATAATTTTTAAAGCCTCACCAAAATCAGTCTCTGACTCCATACTAATCGAAAAGCTCAAGTTTCCTGATGGCATATCAACCAGTGTCATGATGCCTACCTTGGCCGCTTTATCTCGGTTCAAGATGGATAAACGCTGGGGTGCTTGGCCCGAAAAATGTATTTCCTGTGTGCCGATGGACACCTTATCTTTTGTAACCCTGATATCGTGAAGCAGTCTGTATTTAAAGTCGCCTTGTTGAACTATCCTTTTATTGCCATCCTTTCCTTGAAGAGAAAAGTCATACGCCAGTGCATCAGCGTTTATTCGCCATATCTCACTCGATGTATTACTGGCAACCACGTCAATGTTAGCGGCCTTATATGGCAGCACGAGATCATAAATGCCTCCTGAGCCAACCAGCTTATAATCCAGCAGACTGCGTTTATAATTATCCCATACCGTTTCAAATACTAAAGTTCTATTTTCTTTGTCCAGCGTCACTGAAATTGGAGTCCGGTAGTACTTTGTTTTTTGCGCATTAATCTGAATTCCATGATCAGTTCCGCCTCCCCACACGCCCCATACAAAATGACTGCCATAGTATTTCCTGAGTTTATCTAAAGAAGAATTGTGTGGGCGATGTCCAAGAGGAATAGTGTGTAAATGCACTTGAAGCCGCTGGCTCAAGGCAGCAGGCAAGACAAATACGCGACTATTACCCGTATTTAAGAAAGCGTGACTTTTTCCTAGACCTTTATAAATGTCAATCGACTCTTTCTCGGAGAAATAAGGGATTGAGAAATAATTATCCCAACTACCAGGGCGAGTATGACCACTTCCACTTCCAGATTTAATTTTTGATGTAAGCAAGGTCCCAAAGTAGATTTTTTTATTCAGAAAATCGACTTCCTTCACCACCGCAGTGCTTCCAACACTGGCAATGCCATCCTTGACCGTAACAATATCCCCCGTAACATCATCTTCCAACGTCTGGAAGTACTTCGCTGTTGCATCAAATTTTTCTTTTAATACAGCAAAGTTATGAACCAGAGACGGAATAGCAGCCACTATACCAACAAGCGGTACCGTTAATGGCGCCAATATGGCGCTACCCGTCAACAACGCGGCCAGATCTACACCTATTTGTAGTGCCAATGTACCTATTGACGCTTTCAAAGTGGCTTTCGAAACAGGATCTTTCGCTTTTGAAAGCTCGACGATGGAGGTATATAAAAATATTCCATTCGTTATGAAGTTGACGCCAGTAAAAAAACCACTTGATGCCCGCATAGGTTCGACTATGCTGCTAGCGCTCATTTTCTCAGCTTGCTCTATCAGCGAAACCAATTTGCTTAAATCATGGACACCCCCTAATCCCATCTGAGTGAAGGAAGCCATAATTTCCATTTTTGTTGCCAATGAGGCGTGAGAAAACCCGCTAGACTCGAAGTCCATCACTGACTTGATTAAAAAGGCAAAGTTCATCGTACTTGGGGCTTCCACATCCCCTACGTCCGCTTTATTTGCAAAACGCCCTGTGGCTTTGTCAAACGAGAAGTTTTTCTCGATTGACTCACTGAGCTTGGCACTCGCATGACTGAAAGCCTCAATAGCATCGCGTTCTGTGCTGCTTAAGGTGATAAATTTACTTGTACCGTCTTTCTTGTTTAAGAACAGCAGAGTGCCATCCTCTGCATTGATGTGGGAAGTCGCTACCCAGTCACCACCGAGATTGTTGGTCTTAATCAAGTCTGTAACTGTTTTATTAAACGTCTCAACGTAGTGGCTGGCATGTACCCCTTTCACAACTTCAGACACTGCCTTCTCTCTGCCACTCGCCGTCAGTTCATGCATTTCATAGATCTCTTGATGGAGTTTTTGCATAACGTCATGGGACGCTTTGGCTTGTAATTGCCTCTCGAGAATACTGTCTGTCCCTTGGCTTTGAGTCGTTGCCAGCTCTTTATGGATGCTCAGAATTTCATCCATTGTCAGATTTGTCTTCGTTAGCTTCTTCTTCAAAAGCTGGATATTGGAAGAGAACTCTCTATCTTCGCTGTGTATTTTTACTGTGCCGTCCTTGTTCCATGAAGCCACCACCTTCTTAGTAGCCAGCGGATTTTCAGGCTCGACTAAGCTCACCTTGCGGCCCTCAATATTGACAGCGACTTCTCCCGCTCTAGCAGAAAGTGTCGTCTTCAGCCCCTTTTTGTCTAGTGCGACAAGCAGGTCCTTGACGAAGCTTTCGCGATACTTTTCAGTTTCTAAATCACAGCCAACCAAACTGATCCGCTCTGGTAGGGTATTGCCCGTTACCTCCTTAGCAAAACGCGCTTTAAAGTCCGTGATCAAGTTAGCCAGTTGGTCTGGATCATAATTGCTGAGCACCGCTGTCTGCCGTGCTTCATCTTTTCCACCATGACCTACAAGTTGCCATCGTACTTTTCCCCCAAGCTTTTTCACATCACCGTAAATAACGCGGTATTTTCCATCTTTATCGAGCTGCACGATCACCGTCTTGTCTGGGTGTTTACCGGCAAGCCTAGAGGCTGACTCTGCAACAATCGCGTCATTTTCAAGTTGAATGATTATCTGACTGTCATACTGACTGGTGGTAGAGGATTTTTTGGGAATAACCTTATATTTCCCCCATGTCTCCACTTTTTCTACTTTGATTCTGGAAAGCTCATGTGATCTTTGTTTCTGCTTATCAAAGTAGTTTTCTGGCATTACTAATGTGGGATCGATGTCTTTGAAGATCTTACTTAGTTCATAATCAGTTCTATGGACAAGGACTTTTTCGTTATCAGGGTTATAAAGAAATATATCAATATCTTTATTGCTAAAGTGTTGCCCTGCCCATGGGTCAATAATGATGGCATCAGGCGAATTACCCCCCACCCTTAAAAAAGCGTGGTCACCCTCCCCACCCAGCTTCAACATTTCTATAGAACCTGAATAGTTATACTTTTCCTTGAGTAAAAACGCTGCATAAAGCGCTTTATCCCCACAGTTACCTAAGCCTTTTTCAATTAGCGCTTTAAAATATTCCTCATTTTTTCCTTTCAATAAGTATAAGTTACGGATAATCGCAATCTCTTGCTGCATATTACCGAACTCTTGCGCTGTCATCTCCCAAAGTTTTCTCGATTCGCTGGCATTGGCTCCAGGTTTTTCTGGGAGATTTTTTATTTTTCTTATTATCGAGTCTATCTCAGAAATGGCTGTAGTCGAGTTAGGCAGCGTCTCGTTAACCTCCTTGATGACCCTATCGGCATCAATCGCATTTTTTGGCAATGTTGGATCTATGATGTCAATTTCACTCGCAACCAGCCCAAACAATTTGTCCAAAATTTCTTTTTTCTGCACTGTGGGAGCTTTGGATTTCTTGGCCTGATTAATCAACTTAATTAGTTCTTCTACCTTTATTTCCCGGCTGTAGCCCCCTTGTAATTTCAAATATTCGTCAAACAAAGATTTAATTTCATGTACATACTTATCACCGTATAAAGCAAGTTTATCTATCTTGCTTTTTACGTCAGACACATTAATGCTTTTACTCAACCCTTTACTGACTGATAGGTTTTCATTAACAATAGGTTGAATAATCTCCCTATCATAATAACGGGTCAGGCTTGACAATTCTTTTTCCAACTCTTTTATATTTTTAGCTGGTTCGGCTCTGTAATGCTTGAGTATCCGAATCTTGATGTCGGTAACCTCTTTAGCCACAAGAGACCTTAAGAACCAGCGTGGAGAAGTCATTGCCTCTCCTTTTTCAAAAATATCGATATACGCATTTGATAAATCAATCTTTGCCTTATCAAGGCTGGGATATTCGTTATACCTGATCAGTGTTTCTCGATTCTCTCTAAGAGAAGCAAATTTTTCTTTCCATGCAGCCAAGGGCTCAACCATTGGATCAACACCACCAAACTTGTGGCTCGCTAAATCGAAAACGATGTCTTCACCATTGATATGGGCTTTAACGGCATAATGACGCTTTGGCGAAAGCGACAGCTCATTTTCAAAGACAAGTAGACCAATTACACTTGCTTTAATACCTTTGCCCTGGAGCAAGGACACAACGCGTGATGAGATTTTCTGGCTTGATGCTTCACCAGAACGATAGCTTTTTATCACGCTGTCATCGATGATGCCGAATTCGACTTGCTTGGCATCTAATGCAGCGAGGCTAAGTTCTTTTTCTACGTTTTCCTTAAGCGCTTCGGCAGAATGTTTATCAATGTTGTCTCCACGACCCAATTCATCAACAAGTTGATTGAGTGTCCTTGCTAATACACGTTGCTTGGAGAGATCAAGCTGATGCTTCAAATAAAAGGATTCCAGCTTTTCAAGCGTAGCGCTGACATTTATTCGGCCCAGCGTTGTGCTTAAGAGCTCTGTTACGTTATCAATTTGTTTGCTAAGGCTTACATCCGTCTTTATGGAAGGGCGTAAAATGAGGCGATCATAGGCATCTATTCGATGAAAGAGCAGTTCTACTGCTGTTCTATTGTGATCGCCTTTCGGGTAATTGCTACTCAGTGCCTCCAAAGTATATTTTAACGCTATGATTTCTTTACGCTGTCGGATGAAGAAGTCATTGTCACTTTCTCCGGAAGCACGCGCCATGCCGTAGAAGCTTTTTAATAGAGGGGAAATATTCTTTTTTAGCTCTGACACCAATGTATTGCTATTGGGAATTTTCGCCACTTCCAGAATGTAGCGATCAAACTCGTCGAGAGTAGGGGGCCTTTCTCCCCATGTGATATAATTCAAAGAACCTTTTTCAAAGATCAGCTTGTTATAAAGGCGATTAACCCAAGTTATAAAGCCCTTTTGTCGTATGTTGTGAATAAAAGTCTGCGTATCTTCCCAGTCTTTTGTCAGAAAAGCTTCGCCTTCGGGCGTGATTACAAATATCTGTTCTTCTTTTTCAGGAAAAGGGTTATCCGTCTCAGCTCCATGATGGATAACATTTCCCCCTGTACGGCCAGTTTGGACAACCGACTTATTCAAATCTGCAATTAAGCCTTTCATCCACTCTGGTACTTTACCGAGATTAGGATCAGCTACACGGCGATCTGCCTGACCCAGGCCCTGCGTTTGTACTTTCTCAACAACTTTTTTCAATGTCAGTTTTTCATTCGGATCTGATTTTTTTACAACGGAATCTAAGCTAGGAGCGACCATAAACATGTCATAATCTGCCGTTAGTGGAACAACGCTCCCGTTAATTTTTGCGCCCATCACATCGAGTAAACGCCATGGCTTATTTACTCCCAGTGTTGAGCTTGTGCCAGGTAGTGTACGGTACTCAACTGAGTAGGGATTGGTTCCGTCGCCTTTTAACCTAAATTCATAGTGTTGGGCACCTTTACCAGTGATAGCAATGGATTTTGTATTTTTGTCCCAACTCAACACCCCTAACGACTGGAGTTCATTCAGTCTCTCTTCCGATAATGTCAGCGCGACCGTACCAATACTTTTTGATGCTTCATTTAGCGAAGTCCGATTTGAAGAATTTCCTAGATTAACCCCCTTTACATTACCAAATTTCTTACTTAAATCTTGGTCGAGCGGGATGAAACCAGCCATCGGTCCCCAGTCCGAAGATTTACCATGTACATTGAGTCCTTTTGTCGCAGCCCCATTCTTAATCAGTGACGTCGAGAACTTATTAACTTTCCTAAATAATAGGTATACTTTTTTTTCACGAGCTAATTTTATAAACGCTTCAACATGCTCTTTAACCAGACCTGATTTCTCTACGTCCTGCTCATTAAGCTTGTTTTTTAATTTTTTGTTTGGCGTTACCATCTTGAAATATTTACCTCTAAAAGAACAATAGACCACCTTCGGCGGCAACTGATAATGTTACTGGAGTTAGCAGGTCGGAGACATACGAAAAACAAAATCAAAATCAAACAATGCGCAATGAGGTTAAAAGACTATTTCTAAAGGCGTCATCTTTTACACCAAATTCAAACCGAAAGTATTATGAGTACATAGCTAACCCCTTTCTGCGCAAGGGGTTGACAGGGAATGTGATGATTCATTTCACTGCCAGCTATTTCATCTTTTCAGTCTCAGTCTTCCATACCACAGTGGCGAATAAAAACTGCCTGAACGACTTGGTATTGGGGAGAGTTTTTTGGTTCTGTCGCAAACTTTGAGCCTTTTAGTTAATATTTGCTTAATTTCCACTCATGATACTTATTCTTAATATTCAAAGGCTGCCACTTTCCCTCTGAAGTTATTCTCGAAACCGAGGAAAACCAGCAGGACATTGCTCTTGAATCCGTACACCAGATTTGACGATAGCTCTCATGCGGATGTCCTGGTGTAAGAACTTATTGAATGCATGACCAAAAATATGCTCACAGTGATGTCTTTTAAAATCAGAAGGATATATTTTCTCTCCTGCTTTATGTTTGAAAAAGATTTGGGGAATGTTAAATGTTTTTCGAAGGTTTTTGCTATGGTTTCACCCTCATTCCCCCTTATTTGTTGGTTATTTATGAATATGAAGAAATCATTATCAGTAGTTGCGTTATCTCTATTAAGCATGTCATCGTACGCGAGAGATGATGCGAGTTTTGACTGTTTATTAGAAAAAGATGATTCAGCTCTAACACTGCTGTTAATATCACAGCTAGATTCAGTGGAATTTAACGATTTCCTTATCAGCTACGATTGGGAAACAGGTAAGCCAAACGCTGTAAATATTACTGTCCCATCAACTGAGTTTTATGATGAATCAATAGTGGATGCATTATCTGAAAAACATAGAAGAAAGCTCAGCTTAGAAGTTCAGAAAAGGATACAGAGTAACGACCTATTCAGGGAAGTTGGTAAGTTTTCATTTGATGGAGTACCAGGTTATGTAAGCATTCAAGGAATGTATGCTTCAGATGATTCTTTGTCTTTCAGATCGGTTGTAAGCGACAAACAGTTACAGAACATTCAACTTGCAGTTGATTCTGGAAAAAATAAGATTACGTTCTTCTTGCCAGAAGATAAAATATCTTGTAATCCAAGTGAGCATAACTTAATTAAAAATGGTGACTTTGAACAAGGTGTTAAGCATTGGAACTACAATGGTGGAATCGAAGCTGCCTATAATGTAGAAGCCTATGGAGTTGAAAATTTCCATAATGGGGGCATAGTTTCTGAAATGGATGCAGATCGTGGCTCACATACAGAAATCTACCAAGATGTTACGTTTGATGGAAAAATTAATAAACTTCATCTAAGTCTGTGGTTTACTAGTCGAAAAAACGAATCTGTAACAGAGAATGACGGTATTGAAATTTTCTGGGATGGGAAAGTCGTTGGTAGACAAACGGGCTATCGTAGAGGGTGGAAAAAATTTGAAACCGATGTAGATGCTAACTTTGGAGAAGGGCAATTGATGATAAAAGGGCTTGGTGAAGAAAATGGTGCTGGATATATTGTTGACAATATAAGCTTAAGCCCAATGAAGATATTCGTAAAGTAAACCCTGCAGGTATTTGTAGGGCTCTTTCACAAAATTGAAAAGAGGTGAGTGTCAGCTTTCTCCGGACACACTTATGCTGTGAGTGAGTAGAACGGCGTTGTTGATCAAATAATCTTCGGGGAAGCCCAGTGCCAAGGGCTTTCCCGGCTTAACTGGTCGCTGCTCTAACAGGCATACCGAGTCCAATGACTTTGTTCATTGCTTTTACCCCGGCGAGTGCTTCACCATCTTGGGCGTTGTAATCACGAAGAGACAGTTTAGGGCTGTTGAACTGTTTATAGCGATACATCCCTGTCTCCGACAGTACTGTGAACGTTGGTGATAGCCATTGCCCTTTTCCACTGTTTCAGCTTACCGCTTTTCAAAGCATTGACGGCATTATTCCGGGGGATGCCCTTCTTCTCAGTATCCCACATTTGAACGAGGCGGGATGGTGGGTTTCGCCCCTTTTTGCAGCACCCTATGACATTCTTTTGCGTCGTAAGCGCCATCAGCTGAGACTTGTTCTATCCGTCGGTGCAGCGGGTTCAAAAGGGTAGGAAGCGCTTCAGTGTCTGCCGCGTTGACCAGGCTGACGACGGCGGATACGACCTCATGCGTTTCGGCATCAATAGCCAGATGGATCTTGCGCCAGGTACGTCGTTTCTCTACACCATGCTTGCGGGTTTTCCATTCTCCTTCACCGAAGACTTTCAGGCCTGTTGAATCGACGACTAGGTGAGCGACTGTCCCTCGACTAGGGTTGCGATACTTCCCCTCAACAGTCTTCGCCCGTTTGCTGATGCAGCTGTATTACGTAATGGTACGATTATCTTGGAAAGCAATTAAGCCTTATAATTAGATGATTAATTGAGGTTTATTATCCCAAACTCAGTCTATCCGAAA
>NZ_MCYD01000258.1:0-596 GCF_002876325.1 Vibrio sp. 10N.261.52.A1 | reverse complement strand
CCACCACTAAGTCGATGACAAGAAAGGGCAAAAACAACATAAAGCCGATTTGGAAGGCGGCCTTTAGCTCACTCAGCAGATAGGCCGGCAGTAAAACTAAGAAGGGAATATCCTGATCTGACTCTATGGAGGCTTCTCCTGCTATCTTGGAGACTTGTTCGAGTGCCTTACGTTGTGTTTGGTCGAGCATGTAGCGACGTAGTGGCTTTTCTGCGGTGGCTAACGCTTCCATCAAGGTCACTTCGTCGTTTGAGTATGGAATGTAAGCGGTATCGTAAATCTTGGTCCAAACTGGCCTCATGATCAGTAAGGTGAAAATGAGTGCAATGCCCACAAGCACCTGATTTGGTGGTGTTTGTTGCAGGCCGAGTGCTTGTCTTAAAATGGCTAATACAATAACGATTCGCGTGAAACTGGTACACATAATCACAAAGGCTGGAACGAAGCTCAGCAATGTCATTAGGATCAGAATCTGCAATTTAATGCTGTATTCGGTGCCGTCAGATGTGGTGGTTTCACTGAGAATCGTCAACCCTTCTGCGTGCGATGTGCCCGCAAATAAGGCTAAAGCTAGCGTGAAGAATATTGGTTTAGAC
>NZ_MCYD01000257.1:0-410 GCF_002876325.1 Vibrio sp. 10N.261.52.A1 | reverse complement strand
CAGTGCTCAACACAACAAATACCTTCATGAATAGTTTAATGAGTTCTTGTTTATGTATGGTTTATGCTGGCTTCTATATGCTTGCATGTAGAGTCAGTATAAAGCCGACAGAGCGAAGCGGCGTCAGTATCACAAATATAGAGAAAACTGTTCATTTTGAATGTTTAAGATCAAAAAATCAGGCGAAACAAAAGGGAGTGACAACTCCTTAACATTTATTGGAGTTCTGTAACTAACTGTCAGTGGGAATTGGTGAGTATCGAGAGGGAAGTTGGGTGATTTCTGCCATTCCGTAGCTATTAGAGAATGGAGCCTGCAAAAATCGGGCTTGTTGCAAATAATTTTTTATAGGATTTTGAAGAATCAAACGTAACACATTTAGTGTTTTTTATTCATAAAATACCTACATG
>NZ_MCYD01000256.1:0-2076 GCF_002876325.1 Vibrio sp. 10N.261.52.A1 | reverse complement strand
TCACTGTTGTAAGCGTAACCAATCGAAGGCGTAATCGCCCAGCCGTTGCGGCGAATAGGCAGGCGCCAAGCCGCTTCAGCATAAATACCGTTGTGCCTAAAGCCTAAGTCTGAGCCCGCTGTTGCCTCAAACATACCCACCAGCGTAATCACTTGATAGCTGACGCCACCTAATACCGAAGCTTTACGTTCATCTAGTTTTTGAATATCCACATTGTCTGAGTCACCTGGCTTTAATGTTCTTGGATCATAAACCGCTCGAAACACAATATTCTGAGGTGAGCCAGCTGGTAACAAACGATAGCCAGCGCTGAATCCACGCATGAAAAAGTGTTCACCTTCATAGCCAATCATAGGAATAACCGCGCGATTTGACGCCGTGTCTTTATACACAGCAGGAGAATAAGAGGCAGCCACACCCAATGACCATTGTGATATTTTTGCGTGCGTAGTGGTCGCCGTTAACATTGCTGTTCCAACAATGGCGATTTTTAACCAAAGACTCTTCACTGTTTCTACCTATTTTTTAAGCGATTTCTGATAACGCTGCGCATTATATGGTACTACATTCCAAAAAATCAATAGAACCCAGTAATACATCCGATATACATAAATACAGTGTGGGAATTGCAAAATTGCTAAAAAACACAAAACAAAAGGCCGAAACCCTTCGTATATAAATTTATTTGATTCTGCGCGCATCAAGTTGCCGACTGCTTTCGCGACTCATTCAACACGCAAAATTGTAAATAAATACATAATTGTTAAGCAAAATTGTGGAAGCGGGTCTAACCTTAAAATGTAGGGAGAGCCTATTTTTCAATCGCTCGTCAGTTTTGACTGGTTAACAAGGGGAATGTGACTATGAGTATATTTGACCACTATCAATCACGTTATGAAGCAGCCAAGGAAGAAGAGCTGACACTGCAAGAGTTCTTGGCGCTGTGTAAAGACGACAAAAGTGCTTACGCCAACGCTGCGGAGCGCTTACTTCTGGCTATTGGCGAACCTGAGGTTATTGACACCGCGCAAGACCCTCAACTAAGTCGCATTTTCTCTAACCGAGTTATATCTCGTTACCGTGAATTCGAAGATTTTTACGGCATGGAAGACGCGATTGAACAGATTGTTTCTTATCTAAAACATGCTGCGCAAGGCCTAGAAGAACGCAAACAGATCCTCTACTTGCTGGGTCCTGTGGGCGGCGGTAAATCATCGCTTGCTGAAAAGCTAAAAGCACTGATGCAAAAGCTACCTATTTACGTACTTTCTGCTGACGGTGAACGAAGCCCAGTAAATGACCACCCATTTTGTCTATTTGACGTCAATGAAGATGGTGACTTACTGAAAAACGAGTATGGCATCGAAAAACGCTATCTTCGTTCGATTATGTCTCCATGGGCTGCAAAACGCCTGCATGATTTCGGCGGCGACATTTCTAAATTCAAAGTCATCAAGCTACGCCCTTCTATCCTCGACCAAGTGGCGATCGCGAAGACAGAGCCTGGTGATGAAAACAACCAAGATATCTCTTCACTAGTTGGTAAAGTAGATATCCGTAAACTAGAACACTTCTCTCAAGATGATCCAGATGCCTACAGCTACTCTGGTGCGCTATGTAAAGCTAACCAAGGTCTGATGGAATTCGTAGAGATGTTCAAAGCACCGATCAAGGTACTACACCCTCTACTAACAGCAACTCAAGAAGGTAACTTCAACGGTACTGAAGGGCTTTCTGCACTGCCATTCGACGGTATGATTCTGGCTCACTCGAACGAATCCGAGTGGCAGACATTCCGCAATAACAAGAACAATGAAGCCTTCCTTGACCGTGTGTACATTGTAAAAGTCCCTTACTGTCTGCGCGTTTCTGAAGAAGTTAAGATCTACAAGAAACTGCTTGAGCACAGTGAACTGTCGAATGCACCGTGTTCACCAAGCACACTCGACCTGCTATCGCAATTCAGCATCCTATCGAGACTGAAAGAGCCTGAGAACTCATCCCTGTTCTCGAAAATGCGCGTTTACGATGGTGAAACCCTTAAAGATACCGATCCAAAAGCGAAGAGTTACCAAG
>NZ_MCYD01000255.1:0-1237 GCF_002876325.1 Vibrio sp. 10N.261.52.A1 | reverse complement strand
GATTCAGACGATGGAACAATTCATTTGGCTCACCTACTTGATAGTTCCTTATTTTATAAACCTTTAAAAGAAACTGGTCTATGTTTCTTTTTACTGCCCTTGGTAGATCTTTATATTTTAACTTATCTAAGATAGCAATCTCATCCGAGTATGGGTCAATACTTCCGTCAATAGAGAATTTGTTGTTCATAAAGTCTCGGATAGCAGTTAGTCTTTGCTGTCCATCAAGAACTTCATTTCTTCCATCAGATAATTCAACTAAATGCAGTGGAGGGATATGCCAATCCCTCAATATTGAGTCAACTAATAACCGCTTCTTTGAAGTGGTCCAGACCTCTCCTCGTTGAAATTCAGGCTTTAAATCTATTTCATCATCAATAATGTCTTGAAATATATTTTTTACCTGTAAGTTTAGCTCTTTAATTTCCATTTCTATCTAGCCCGCTTTATATACAATTTAACACAGAATAGGTTATTGCGTTAAGTATCAATGACATAGAGTGCATTTTATAGCACTCTATGGAAAAAAACTAATCAATAATCTCCCAAAATGCTTTATCCCTCATAGGAAGTATCTTCTTAGCTCCATCAATATACAGGCTGTAGTGCTTCTCTAGCTTATTGATAGTTTCCATAAGCTTCTCTTGTTCGGCTTTCTCATTTACACCAAACATTGCTTTTAGCTCTTGTGGGCGAATCTTCGCTACGCGGTGAATTACCCAGGTAAGTACATAACTTGAGTAATCGTTTTCGCCAGTTTGGAAGTGGGTAATGTCTTGCGTAGAAAGAATAACACCCACGCCATATTCACGGCCTTCCTTCAAGATCTTACGTAAGCTTGGGAAGTTCTGAGACATGAAGTTGTCGGCTTCATCCACCAAGATCATCTTAGTGATTTGACGGAAATCGCCCTGCACTTCTGGCTTACCTTTCTTCTGCATCTGCGAGTAGAAAAGGTCTAACGTAAGTGCAACAACAAGGTTTTGGATCTCTGATGGGTAACCCGCCAGTTCCACCACTGTGATGTCATCAACCAAATCATAAAGGCTCATGCACTTAGTGTTATCGTCTTCAAAAATCTCTAGCTCGTACAAGCTCTCAAGTGCCGCATATAATGAATCTTCATCTGGGTCTGTTTCAATGAACAAGTCCCACACCTGTGAGATTGTTGGAGCTGGCTTTGACCAAGTGCTTGGATCTGCTTTGCGGATACCCGCTAACTCATACGCTTCACCTA
>NZ_MCYD01000254.1:0-403 GCF_002876325.1 Vibrio sp. 10N.261.52.A1 | reverse complement strand
ATATTAAAGAGCACAAATTAATAGCTCGCTAAATTAGATTGGTCTAATTTAAAAGATAATTAAGACTTAACACTAATAATGCTCATCAATGTAAAATCACCTATTAAGCTGCATAATAAGAATGACCACCAAATAGATAGCAACCTAAATATTCAGACAAAAAAAGTGATTTACTAGTCATTAATCAACCTAGCCAAGATAATAAGGCTAACAACCAAATAATATTTTGTTACAATCCAACCGATAATTATTACCTTTAAAACCAACACCTTATCACCATAAGTTACATTATTAGCCACGTAAATAGCTTCCCAATCTATACATATAGGTATTTTATGTTTGGAATAAAACGAATAAAACTAGAAAACCAATCACTTAAAAAGGAACTTGCCGAACTAAAAAA
>NZ_MCYD01000253.1:0-452 GCF_002876325.1 Vibrio sp. 10N.261.52.A1 | reverse complement strand
TTGCAGGCTTAGGTAAGATTCTATTGCTCGAAGAGCCTCAAGCGGTTTGTTACGACTGGTATGCGCGCCACCAACAAACGGCGGCGGATGAGCTTCAACAGATCCCATTGATCTTAGTGTGTGATGTCGGCGGTGGTACTACCGACTTAAGCTTAATTGAAGCCAAATTCGATACAGATAATGCTGGTCATAACGAGCTAGCACTCGACCGTATCGGCGTTGGCGAACACTTAATGCTGGGTGGTGATAACCTAGATTTAGCCCTCGCTCATCTTGCAGAGCAGCGCTTCAATCAAAACAAAAAACTGAATGCCTCCAGCCTCACCAAACTGATTCAACAGACCCGCGCCGCAAAAGAGAGCCTGCTTTCTGCTGATGCACCTGACGATGTCAAAATCACAATGCTTGGTAGCGGTTCGAAGCTATTAGGCGGCACTAAGAGTATTGGCCTG
>NZ_MCYD01000252.1:0-428 GCF_002876325.1 Vibrio sp. 10N.261.52.A1 | reverse complement strand
TATATCGATAAAGTGATGTCTAGTGATGGTGAATACACTTGGTATGACGTGGTGAAGTCGCCATTTAGAGACCCTGCATCCAGCACCAACGGGGTGTTGATCATGGCTCGTGATATCACTGAGCGTTACCTTGCAGAGCAGAAACTTGAAGAGGCGAACCTAGAGCTTGAGCGTCTCAGCTTTATGGACAGTTTGACTCAGGTTTCTAACCGACGCCGCTTTGATGAACAGTTGTCGACATTGTGGCATTACCATGTGCGCGAGAAGTTGCCGTTGACCATCATGCTTTGTGACATCGACTTCTTTAAAGGCTACAACGACTTCTATGGTCACCAACAGGGTGATGATGCTTTGATTCAGGTTTCGCAAGCCTTTAAGCAGGTACTGAATCGTTCGTCTGATTGTGTGGCTCGTTACGGTGGTGAAGA
>NZ_MCYD01000251.1:0-273 GCF_002876325.1 Vibrio sp. 10N.261.52.A1 | reverse complement strand
GCGTGAGCAGTGGAATGACGCCAACAACGTACTGACAGTGAAACCGGGCACGGTTATCGGTTACGAACGTAATGTTTACACCAACGAGAAGTACGACAAGGCAGGTATCGAAGTTCTGACGATTCCAGGTAATGAACTGGGGCGTGGCCGTGGTGGCGCTCGTTGTATGAGCTGCCCTATCGAAAGAGACGGTATCTAAGCCGATAGCTCAATAGAGTAAAAATACAATAACTCAACTAGGCCAGTACCATTGTACTGGCCTTTTTCATGAAA
>NZ_MCYD01000250.1:0-946 GCF_002876325.1 Vibrio sp. 10N.261.52.A1 | reverse complement strand
GATATTAATAGTCTATTAATTATTGGTATTGTTCTAATACCAATTAGAGCTTTACTCGTTAGGCAATCTGCAGTCATAAATGCGTTTAAATATACCGAACTTTCACAATTTCCTAGTATGATACTAGCTCCATTCATTTTGTTGATCCTGGTGCTATTTTTATTTTTCTTTGGTATTAAAATGGATTCACTTTCGCTTGTGTACATGCAAGTTATAACTGCTTCTATTGCATGTTTAGTGGGTTTTATTTTACTTAAGTATGTTCTTAATAAAGAAGGTGTCATTAATCAACATCGTGCCTACAATATTAAAAGTTGGCACAAATCTTTACTTCCTTTTACTCTATTAGTCGTTGTTGGAGTAATGAATAATGAATTGGGGATTTTAGCGCTGGGTATATTTAGTAATAGTGAATCTGTTGCATTTTTTAAAGTTGCGAGTCAAGGGGGGGCTGTTCTAGCTATTGGACTACAAACAGCCAGTGCTGTAACAGGGCCTCGTGTGGTTCGTTTATATCATAAAGGTGATTTACTCAAAACCCAAAAGTTATTGGATGAGAGTGTTAAATTAAGTTCTTATTTATCTTTACCAGCTGCTTTTCTTCTTATTTTTTTTGGTGAGTATTTGATTGGACTTTTGTTTGGGGATGAGTACGGAGCTTCTTCTAAATTGTTAACTATTTTATGCTTTGGTCAGATCTTTAATATTTTATCAGGCTCTGTTGGAATGGTTCTAAACATGACGGGTAACGAAAGCTATACACTCAAGACTCAGCTTTTTACATTACTTGTCACATTACTTTTATTACTAGTTTTAGTGCCTAGATACCATGAAATAGGAGCAGCTATCTCTATTTCTACGAGTCTAATTCTGTGGAATATTATCATGGCTTATAATGTATATCGTCTTACAGGCCTAAAGACGTGGTTTAGGTTTAGTTGAGGAA
>NZ_MCYD01000249.1:0-333 GCF_002876325.1 Vibrio sp. 10N.261.52.A1 | reverse complement strand
CATTTTCTGAACCGCTTCGGCGTCTAACGCTTCAAAAATTTGACCACGAAAGGCGAGATATAAGTCTTTATTAGAACTCATTTAACACGCACCTTCTTTAACCAAGAGTTCATCGCTTTCTGGTCGATCGGCTGGCCATTAATGAGTTTGACCAACTGCTCCGTAGAGTGACTAATATTTCGGTCATGTTTATGTCCTCGCTTGCCATCAATAATGATGTGCGCAAGCGACTTACAATAGTCAAACTCTAGATCAACACTCACTCCCAGATACTTATTAAGATCCGACTTTTCCAACACAAAAGAATTTTTAGGACGATGGTAGTTAGCGACC
>NZ_MCYD01000248.1:0-26196 GCF_002876325.1 Vibrio sp. 10N.261.52.A1 | reverse complement strand
GGCACTTTTGAGTTAGAAAGTGCCACGAGTCAAAATTCAGGTCTATGAGGCTTCTGGATAGAAGCTTTTTCTAATTTAGTAAATGATGCATTATCTCAGGTATGGGGGATACATCAGAAGAACACGACCTTAGAGGCTAAGTTCATTAGTCACTTATGAGAAGTGAAAAAGCCCACTAGCAGGGCTTTTGTTGCAAGTTGCCACATATGATGCAATGCGCTACAATTGGTATCAACAAACAAATGACCATCGACCAAGGTAATACATATGGCTACTACAAGCGTTAGACTTGATGAGAGCCTAGTAGATAGAGCTGCAACCATTGGAACAGCTTTAAATCGAACGACCCCCAAGCAAATTGAGCATTGGGCGAAAATAGGCAAGATCATGGAGGATAACCCTGACTTAACCTACGAGTTCGTACTGCAGGCAATCATCGCTAAAGCCGAATTAGAGCACGGGAATACGACCTCTTATGAATTTAGCGAAAGTAACAAAGATTGAGCAAACTACGACATTTGCCAAGACCGTAAAAAAGCTACACAAAAACCAGAAACAAGATCTAGATAAAGCAGTGAAAGAGGTTATAGAAAACCCTTTTATTGGCGTGATGAAGAAAGGCGATTTGTCTTTTCTTAGGGTTCACCAGTTTAAGATGAACAAGCAGCTCACCTTGCTTGGGTACAACTACGATGAAGACGGGACGTTAGTCCTGACCTTAATGGCGTTGGGCAGTCATGAGAACTTTTATCGAGATGCATCCAGAACATTTAGATAACCAAAGCCTCGCCAAACGCGAGGCTTTTTTGTGCCCCTCAAACACCTACAAACTGATCGAAAAAGAACTTAAGGTTAGCTAACGCTGAAGGAAAGGTGGAATCTACCCCCGTGAAACATCACGGGGATTAGTAGCATGAGAAGAGTGGATAAGTTTTAGTATAGTAACAACCATGGACAGGGTGTGAATGAGTAAAAGGTCTAGCCAATAATGGAGCACTATGAATGAGGCACGACAGAATCCTTTGGTATTTAGACCGTCAACCTCCCTCGGTAATCACATAGTGCCATGGGTATGAATTCAGCCGGTGAAGGTTTTGTCGAGTAGACGACACTTGTTACCCTTCAAACTTGATGCGAGGTTTGTCTTAACACGCGCTCTATAAAAGTTGCCTTTTTTCGGCGATATTCATTATGAGACCAACCTGTGCAAGACATTTTCAGTTCATTGTACTGTTGAACTAAATCAGAATTTTCGCGGAGTTTGTCTCTAACCCCTACAAAGCAGTCAAACTCTGAACCATTCGCCACAACCTGGAAAGCTACGTCCTCACCGGAATTACTTTCTAGCATACAAAGCTCTGGAGTTCTTAACGTATTAGATTTTTCGTTGAAGCCTAAGGTAGAAAGCAGCTTTACTGCTTTTTCTAATTTGCTTCCGTTAACACCGACGAGTAATACAGCATTAGGTATAGAAGAAGCTCCTATATGCTCAATCACTGCGTCTGGAAGTAAAGTAGCTATCTCAAGTTCGTATTTACGATACAGAGCTTCGCAAGATGCCTGATATTCATCTGCTTTGTAAAACTTCATATTTTCTCCCAAAAGGCGTTGTTTTTTTAAGGTGTGTCGCGTGCAATACCGAAGCTCTCGTGTACTACCTTAATACTTAACGTAACACAGTAAAAATACCACATGTTGCTAATTATTCTTTTCGGAGAGGTTCGACTCCAAGAGGGGGGAGCGAGCTGCTTCTAGCGTACTAGAGATCAAATGTTATTATCTATCAAAGAGCAAATTGCTTTGCTCGTGGCAGCAGCAGTAGTTCTTTTTAGTCTAAAGGGATCGGCTCATGTTACTGCGATAGAAAATGCAGAGTTATTATTAAATGTGGTTTCTATCGGAGTGTTTGCCTACTCACTTCTTGTTTTATATGACACAGCTAAAAGTGTTCTTATTATGATCGATTTTGACGGCTAACAACTTTCTTCAATACTTCGTAGGCTGTGATCTTTTACGCTAAACTTATAAGGCTGAGAGTGACACAATAGTATCACTTTAATCTTCTATTGGAGTCATTCTCATGAAAGTCGAGCTCGTTACTTTCCTTAAGCGTCAAGCGACCCAAATCCTTGCCGACCTGCACGACACCAAAGAGCCCGTGTTGATCACCGAGCATGGTAAACCTTCTGCGTATCTCGTAGATGTTGACGACTACCAGTTTATGCAAAACCGCTTGGCTATCCTAGAAGGGATCGCTCGCGGTGAGCGTGCCATTTCTGAAGGCAAGGCGCTGAGTCATGACGAAGCCAAAGATAAGATGTCAAAATGGCTGAAGTGATTTGGAGTGAGCCCGCGCTATCGGACTTTAACTATATCGCGGAATACATTGCCCTTGAAAATTTGGTCGCGGCCAAACAACTCGTTCAAAACGTTTTCGACAAAGTCGAGCGCCTCGTCGACTTTCCTGAGTCTGTGCGTCTGCCTCCTGAGCTCGAACACCTCAATTATCGTGAAGTCGTGGTCAACCCTTGTCTTGTTTTTTTACAAGCAAGAAGGTGACAAGGTCTACATCTTGTCTGTGATGCGTGCGGAGCGAGATTTGCGTCGATTTTTACTGAGTAAACAGTAAAGCCGTTGTGCTACCTCTGATAGGGTGAAGGCCTACACTAATGAGGATTCAACATGGCTAAAAAAAGATCCTTTCCACCTAAACGCCTCACCAAACCAGCCCCTTCATGGACGGAGGCTAAGCTGGTCACTATCCGGCGACACCGGCTCGAGGGCGAATTAAGCTTCGATGTGTCAATCATCTCTCGACAGTAAGTCTTACCCAATTACGAGCGCGTTTGGGAGCAAAACATCATCGAAGAAGCGTACCAACATGCCATTGGTGAGTTGTTAGAGCAGGGCGATGTCATGTTAAGAGTGGATGATTAGAATGGCGAAAAAAAATATTACGAGTAAAAAAGCTTCTGTTTTAGCTACTTTCTTGCGGTTTTTCGGTCTGTTCTTTTTGATTCTTTCTTAATGCTTCGAGTATTGCTTTCATGCGCTCTGGGGTTGCTTTGGGCGCGTTTGGTGCCGACGCAGTGCGGTTTGTAGAGCGGGGAAGTTTTGCTGCCATGTTGTCGTTCTCCACTAATACCAAAACTATTAATCTCAATTGCTAAAGATTGAGCTCACATCCATACTTTTATGTAAAATTCGGACGACTAGGAGTGGTTGGTTATTCATTTGCTGGTAGAAAATGACATGACTGGTCTGTGGGGATTTTCGATAACCCAGTCTGATTTCATCGCAAGTTTTACCCAGAGTAGGATTTTCTGCTAAGCGCCTAAATGTGGCATCAAATTGTCTAATATAGACATTTCGTTGCTTGCGTCCCCAACGACGCTCAGTAAACAAGGCAATGTCTCTAAGATCGGCTTTTGCCTTGTTTGTGAGCTGAAAAGGGGTCATTTTCTTTCTTCACTATCGAGTTCATTAATAAAAGTATCGAGGTCGTAATCCGCGATCTCACTGTTTTCGCCTTCGACGAGCAGCTGTCGTAACGTATTCATCTTCGTCTCTTGAGTTTCGAGTAAACGCAGCGCAGAGCGGATCACCTCGCTGGCTGAGCCGTAACGACCGCTTTGGATCTGACTCGCGATAAACCCATCAAAGTGTTCACCTAAGGTGATGCTTGTATTTCTCGCCATGATGTTGTCTCTAAATACCAAATAATACCTAATTATGGTATCAGACAAACGTTGGCGCAAGCGTGGTGTTTGTCTCTGTAGTACGCCAGCGCCAAATCGGTAAAAGCGGATAGTAGAGTAACTCCTTCCTCTGGTAGCTCTGTATCAGTCGCAATGAACACTGTTTTGTCGTTTCCATCACTCGCCCAATTTCAGCTTTTTACTAAGCCATTTCGGACTTTCAGAGGGCAGGGGATGTTTAAGAAATAGTTGTCAACAGTCCTCTAATTGATAAATAGCTACTCTTTAATACAAACCACATTTGTACTTAAATTGCTTAATACAACTCTTTCTGTGTTGAGCATTTGGTGCGTAACATCGAAATGGTCGAGAAAGAAGCCCTTAGAGTTTTTACAATTTTTCTTACCGTATTCTACAGCTGCGCTATGCATCAACGTTTCGTTTTGAATTGCTCTTTCTTGAATAGAACGCATTACTGTATAATGTGAAGTCTGAGAAAATATCATCACATCACTAATTTTGATGTTTGGGTAATAATCGGTAATGCTTCCTTTGTGTGAACCATAGAAAGCTATATCGTTAGCTGCAGCTGAACCACTAATGGTTAATAAACAACTTATTAATACTGCTTTTTTCATTTTTTCTCTCATTGCTATGCTAGCCTTGTAAATGCTTACGGTAAAAGTAGCGATTTAACCAACTGGTAATAACACTTTTTGTCTTATCGGATAAAGGACGACTTAAAGCTTCTGCCATAGTTTCTAATTTTTCACATGCCTGATAGGTTATGGAAGCGTCATTCACGTTCACTTTAAGCTTCAGTACTTTTGCAACGTCTTCAGAACCGTCAACATAATAAGCGATATTATCAGGGATAATACTATCGCCAAATTCTTTCATAGGGGATGATGCAACCCATTCTTCTTCGAAAGCTCTATTGTAGAATTCATTACTCAACTAGGCTCATAATCTGCCATTAAGAAAAGTAGATCAAGAACTGACTTAAGAAAGTAGTCAGGAATTCTAATATTAGCGCTCCATAGATAACTTTTATGAGGCAAATTTGCCAATTAGTACGCCTTCTTACAGTGCGCACTTTGTCTGATTATGTTTAATGGTGCATATCTTATAAAATCAGTGCAACCTCTTGTATTTAGAGGCTTTATCATTGAAGTATCGCGAAATGAGTAAGAATTACATTTTTCGAGAGTTAGAGTGCCAGATGACGAAGGAAGAGGTCGCTGAACTGTGTTTTAAAACTGTGAGAACAGTCACAGGTTGGGATGAGGGAAAACCAATACCTCCCGAGTGCAAAAGACTTATGCGGATGGCCAAAGGTAGAGAACTAAGCATCAGTGAAGACTGGGTGCAGTTCAAAATGTTATACGACAGAATGGAATTACCGACAGGGCAAGTGGTTATGCCACAGCAAATATTAGCAGGGATTGCGCTGTTGGGGATTCAATCAGAGTTGGAGATCAAGACGTCGACGCACTTGTTGGGGCTTGCTAGAGCGATAGCCAATATCAAGAAATAGGATTAGAAAAGTATGATTTTTTTAGGCGCACCACAAAGGTTTATAGCCATCGACTATATGGTGCGATAATTAGTTGTTAAAGTTACTACGACTGGGCACGAGACGTTCCTTGTGGGATTAACCAGTCCTCCTTTTTGGTCATATCAAGGAGAAAGAAGCCGGACTCAATGAGTTCGGCTTTTTTAAAAATTAAAATAAAACTTTCTTATACCAACTTGCTAACATGAGTCCGTGATATTTTAAGGTGCATATCAGCTAGGTCTGATGCGACTGATTCAAAAAAATCATCACTACAATTACTATCTATAACTGTCACATTGTGACGTAGCATAGCCTCATTAATTATACGTTGCTCTTCTACTTGGACACCGAATTCATGAATATAATCGATTAATGGGGATATCTGTTTTATTGCTTCTGACTGAACGCAAATCCTCGTATCAATTATTTCTTGCAGATTATTATTTACCTCTATGTCGATATCTAATTTATCTCCCGAAACAGGGTCTATAACATAGCAACAAGAGATGTCAGGCCCAGACCAAGATCTTGAAAGCAAAACACTAAATCTAAAGGCACCAAATAATTCCACAAGAGCAAGACACAATTTTTCCTTCTTCGACGAGTACAAAAATAGGCGGTGATTTATATTGGAAACTTTATATTTTTCTGGGAATTCTGAATTAGTGTCTGCGAAAACAATGTCTTCAACATTTAACTCGCTCCCGTTAATATAATCAATTACGTCAACAAAGTCAGGGCTTCTTAATCTTGTCGGAGATACTTTTGTAGCCGTCATTGTAAGCGCCATTTTAGCGACAGATCGTAGATCATCTTCGTCAAAGGAAAATGTACCTTCTGTTACGGCACCATATTTAGAAACGTGACTTATAGTGGCCTCTTCAACATCGCTTAGTGATTTTCCAAGAGATTTTAACTTCCCCTCAACGATCTTGAGGGCTTGCTCCTTGTTGTTAGCTTCTACCCGAATGCGAGTTTTTCCTTCATCTGTTTTCCATAGTAGGGGCTGTTTGACCTTACCTCTTAGCATTTCTCCTGTAGGCAATAAGTTATATGATTCACCATCTAGAATTACAGCATCACGTTGAGTTGGAGCGCTCTTATTTCGACCTGTCTTAATATTTAGACTAGTTGAAATAATTGAAAGTTCTGTTGATAACCCATCATCTATACTTTTTCCTAAACGGTTATTACATGACTCGCAACATATATTCCTAGAGAGCTTTCTACCTCCAAGTGACGACAAAATAGCATGCTCTTTAGAGCCCTCACCAGGTCGAAACTGTCCGGACTCACAATATATACAATCTAACATATGCCCTCCAATGGTCTAATAGTGATTAGACAGAGAGTGTATACCTAAATATGAACACTTCCGTATAGCTCTCTGTTTGAATGATTTTACTTGTTCTTTATAAATAATAACAAGTACTTATCTCTATAGTTACGGTGTATGACTCTAAATAAAGAACTAGCGCGCAAGCTTGCAACTAGAGCAGGATTATGTGAATGCTGATAGGTATGTCGAATTTACCCCCGTGATACATCACGGGGATTAACAGTTAACAGCGTTGGAAGAATGGATAACTTTTAGTAGGGCAAAAGCTTATGAACAGGATGGGAATGAGTAAACAGTCTATCCAACAATAGGCCATTTCGTTCTAGAAATCGCTGTGCCGAGATTAATATTTCCAGCCGTTAAATTGTAACGATTTAGGGATAGGGCTGTAGCAAGGGTATTCGGTTTGTAAGCCGTAGTTAATGACAGTTGAAATATCAACGCCAAATGCAGCTGCATAATTGCTGCGTCTGAAACCTTCCGGATCGATTTTTGCCGTTTTATCTAACACCTTCCAGATGAGATCTACAATAAACTCTGGGTGACGTCTTGGGTCGAGCGACATGGTGTCGCGCATACAGAACCAACTGCCACCCCCTAGACGTTTTTGATTATAGGCATTGTCAAAATACGCCGTATGCAAACCTTGCAAGTAGGCGTTTAAGCGTATGGACTCCACGGTGTCCGTTTCATCGATGTGCATCAAGAAGTAGGGCAGTTTGGTGATGTCTGCCATCGCTCTTTTAGGCATAGCTAACGTTGCTGTGTCATACTGCTCATGTATCTCGCTCAACAGTTGCGTGAGCTCAGGAGAGTGGGGTTGAGCTTGCACGCTCGCACAGGTAAGCAGCAGTAATGGTAAGACTGTTTTCATGAGCACTCTCCCTTTAGAACCCTGTTTATAATACCAGCACTTAGGCGGTGCATAAAGTTCTATTTTATGCACCGAGTTCAGTACTATTCTTTCCGGTTTTGTGTGTGCCTTGGCGCGACCGGATAGGCTTGCTCGGAGGTGACGTACTCCGTTCTTTCGGGTGGATTGAGTTCCTCTTCGACCTGCGACTGGATGGTCAGTGCAATCATCGGCTCAGGTTTGATGATGGGCTTTTTGGCCTCCTCTTGCTGAAGTTTGACCTCATCGGTCACCCCATCAAAGCGCACTTGATTAAACAGTCCGCCCGTTTCATTGGTATGCAGCATAGCCGTGCGGGCAGCAGCCACGGTATCGACGGTACTAGCCCATCCTTTCTCCATCGTTTGGTTTTGTTCGGGTGTCAGTTGTGGTTGTTGGATTGGGGGGCTGGCTTGTTGCGCTTGGTTCATTTTGCCCACAATTTTTGCCGCGTCACCATCTAACCCCGCCATGGTGGCAAACGCTTCAGTGCGTGTGTAGTATTGCCATTGCTCTTTTGCATCAGCAATGTCATCCGGTTGGTAAGCGGTCATTAGACGTTGGACCTCTGGTTGTCTGAGTCTTATGTCATTCTCCAAGTAATTCTGGAAGCCTTGAATCGCGTTGGCCGTAAAGCTGGCACTGCCAGAGTCTAGGCGCGTTTGAGTCTTCGATAGGGCATCTAAATCCGATTGGCTTTGTAAGGCACTAGCACCAAGAGACTTGGTGTTGCTGGCGTTAATCGCAAAATCATGCGCAAACTGCTCAACCGACGTTCGAGTGTCTTTGTTGTCCACCTGCGTGCCAGCACTGGTCACGGCATTGGCCCCTTCGGTGTATTGCTGTGTCGCTTGCTCAAGCTGCTGCTTTTGCTCGGTCGTCATATTGCTGTACGCCGTCCGCTCTTCATCTGACCATTTCACGCCGCCACTGGCGCCTAAATTGAAGGGCGAGGCGCTTTTGCCTGTGCCTACGCCGCCCTCGAAGCCGCCATAGACACTTTGCAGGTAAGCGTGTGATTGCTCTTTCGTCCAGCCGGTTTGTTGACTCACATTGTCAATCGCCGTTTGCATGTCACTCATGCCTTGGCTGACTTGAGTGTTAAAGCCACGGGTGCTGCCTTCACCGTAAGCCAGGTTTTTACCCACACTGTCATGCCAACGGTCGCTCAGCGCAGCACCGCCTTGGAGAGTTTGAGTCAGTTGGGTACTGGTTTGAGACAGGTTTTGCTGCGTTTGATTGCGGGCATTCGCCACACTCTCTTGCAGCATGCTTTGCGTGTTGGCGCTAATGTTGCCGCGACTGGTGGTTTGTGTGCTGTCGTAGGTGATGTTCCCATTTGCGTGTTGTTCGGTCACCGAGGCGTCTGGGTTTTGGGTGTAGGCGTGACCTTGATTGACGAGGGTGTTGGTATCAAACTTATTGGCATGCGTGTTGTTCATGCTGTGGTTGTCAATCTGCATACTGCCAAAATCCAGGTTACCCGAAGAAGCCGCGGCACTGGCCCTGGCATTGGTCGAGTTAATCATGCTCGAGAGCTGGTAGTTCATGCTCGACAGGACTTCTTGACCGCCTTTTAAAATCCCTTTAGCTATCATCGGGACGCCTATCATCAAGATCCCCGTGATCCAAGCAAAGCGGCTGTGCAGCTCATCCGCAGCATTCGCGTTGGAGAGCACGAGCCCTCCGAACTTCCCTGAGACATTCGTAGACAGAGATTCCAACCCCCAAAGCTGAAAGCCGTTGATGATGGCAAACAAGGCTGGCCAAGTGGCCAAAAAGGCAAACGTCCCAACATAGTTTTTGAGCACCATCATGGTTAAGCCAGGAATGACCGCGACCCCGGCAACAAAGAAGCCCAAACACGCGAACAACATAAACAGCATCGTATGGAGCATCGGCAAGTATTCTCTTGCCATTAACCCTAAGGACGCCCACATCGAGGTGGTTTGCAGTTTGTTGGTGGTGTAGGCGTAATTGAGCGCGGATTGCGTTGGGTCTAGGCTATCAAGGTTGTAACGCAGCTCATTCATCAACATATTTTGTTTGATGGTGTTGGACGCGCTGGTACTGATGGCAAAAAATTTGTTGTAGCTGCGCTGCAGCGAGTGCACCACTTGGGGCTTATAACGGTCCGCGTCTTTGCCAAGCAATTGATGCGCTAACAAGCTCATGTTTTTATCGGCAGCATCATTAAAGCGCTGCTTGATGATGGGGTAGGCTTCTTCACACAGTTTGTAGCTGCTTCGGCCGCCCCCTTCATCAAGAAAGAGCGCGCGCAGTGGGCTTTGCCTAACGCCGTCTAGAAAGGCAAAAATATCAGGCGCGGCAAAGAGTTCATCCCAAGTGTATTTTCTATTGATTCTGACATCCCCAATCATGCAGTTATGAAAGTAGTCTCGCCAGAGTTTTTGTAGCGCCAGCTCATTGATTCTGGATTGTCTTGAGAGCTGATACAGCTCAGAGCCAAACAGCATCCCAGTACGGCCATAACGCTCATCGTCGGAGGTGGTGAAAATGCTTTCCACGCCTTCGGCCATCCCCACCATGATCGAAGAGAAAAAGTAAGTAGGCACGGCCACGAGGTAAGGCACATTATCCACCTTGTAAGCCTTACCCGGTTGCGTCTTATCGATGATGAGCATGTCGGCTTTCATATTGATAAGAAACAGGGGTACGGCAAAAAACACCACCATCCATTTGATGAGATCTTTAGGATTGCGTGACAGCATGAAGATAAACAAACTGGTGATAAGCCCCAGCATCATGCACATCTGTAAGTAATCCCCAAAAGTATTGGTTCTAAAAAACGTGGCCAGCGCATTAAAGGCTTTGTTGACCACTTCGCCGGAGGTGTAAGTGTAATATTCGAGTATCATCGGTTAGTTCCCATAAGCCGGTGCAGGTTTGGTGGTCGTGCTGATTTCTTTGGTGCTTTGCTGCGCGGTTTTTCTTTGTGAGTCAATCAGTTGATTACGGTTGTTGAGTGCTTCAATGGCTTTGTCGGCCAGCCCCGCGGTAAAGCGTTTGGCGTTATCGACATCACGCGTGATGAGGGCGATGTCATCCTGGCTGTTGTTGGTGTTGGCCAAGGATTGGCTGGCAACATTTAACATGCTCACGAGGTACTGGTTCAGCAGATCCACCGCTATCATTCGTGAGTAGTTGCCGGTATCGGGCGATTGGTTGGCGGATAAGTCGTCAATAAAAAACTTGAGTACCGGGGTTTGAGTCAGCTCCAGAAATCCTTTTTGTTTCTCCGTGAGGTTTTGGTCCGTCGCTATCGTTAGCAGTATTGAGTCCAGTTGTGTGCGTATTTGGCTTTGAATCCCGTTGGCTTGAGTGATGGAGAGATCATTGCGCTTGGTGAGGGTAATGCACGCCTCAGGGGCTGTTTTGCGACACTGATAAACGTCCGCCTGGCCCCCTTCAAGCAAGACATTGACCAGATTGTTGTTGTCGGTCAAAAGGCTCGGGTAATAACGCGGGTTGCCGTCTTTGTCGTACACATAAGTGCCCGACAAGCTCATCATAAATTGCGCGAGGTTTTTGTCAGAGGCCAAAAAAGCGTTATTCATGATCGCGGACCAAACCACGTTGTGATGGGTTTGGGTCATGTCTTTCAAGGCTGGGTCCTTTTTGGCGTTCTTTAGCTGACCCGCAGCTTTGCCCCCTGCGCCACATTCATGTTGACCTTGTACCCAATCCGAGAAGGCGTTGTTTTGTGTGCCGAGTGTCGCGCAGACATGCTTTTTGGTGGCGGACGAAGTAAAGGCGGCCAGTCCACCGATGGACGCTTGTGCGGCTTCACAAGAGTTCACCGACTGGTTTAAGTATTTGTCGGCAATGGCTTGGAGGTGATCCAGGTTTTGTTTGAGTTGGGGCGCCCAGGTTTGCAGGGCCAAATTGACAATAAAAGGAGGGGCATTATGAATCACTGCTTTGCCCAGTTTCACCAGTTGGTCTGAGCTGATGTGGGAAAATCCCCCCATAAACATATCAATGCCAGAGCACCCCGTACTGATGGAGGGCACCGTGACGCTGACCAACTGTGCTTCGACGATTTGATTACGCACAAACAAACTGCCCCCAGTGTAGTAGTTGGCCGATTGCCCTTGGTAAGCGGTCGGGTTTGAGACGTTGGCGTTATACCCTGAATCATCAAAAAACCGCGCCAGTGAGTGGTTGGTGTCGGCGTGGCTAGCGCTTGATAAGTTGATAAGAAATAAAGGAATAGCCCATTTATGCACCGAAACGGTGGATAAGTGGTGGAAAAGTGAACGCTTCATTGCAGCGCCTCCTGCACACGTGGATCGCTTAAGGCTTGTTGGATGCTTTGAGCCAGCGTGCTTTCTGGGACGTCTCCAATGCTCAGACGTGAGAACTTACGGCTGTTCACGTTCATTAAGAAGGTGGCTGGCATGACCGTTTTCCTCTGGCTTGGAAAAAAGGTTTGGCCTATTTCTGGTGTGACAGGAATAGGGACCTCAAACCCTGGAATGCCCGGCCCATCGACAGAGAAGGCGTAAACCGGCAATTGAAATCGCTCGCCAAGGCGAGTGATTTTAGGGGCTGTCTTATGGCAGTACGGGCAGGTGCTGTCAAAAAAGAACACCAGGGCATATTGGTTTTGCATGGCCGCGTGTGCGCTGGCGGCATGAATCAAAAAAGCAATCACAAGAATACGAAGAAATCGCATAAAGCCTCCTGACGTTTTAGGAGAAAAGAAGAGTGACCCCTCTTTAAGGGAGCGGCGTGGATGTCGTATTAAACGTAGAATTCAGGCTGGGTTGAGTGGCTTTAAAAATCCGATTGCTCAAAGTCGGTGGCGACGTTGTAAAAGCGCCCCATTAGATCATTTTGGCTGATCCAGCCGTACGCCAGTGGTTTCATCTCTCCGGTACCTGGATGCACCAAAATCAAGGCGGGCGTAAAAGGCACCGAGACTTTGCCTTGGTTGTGGCGGTTTGCTTTGAGGTGAGTGATGAAGGTTTCATCATTACTGATGCCCAATAATTCAAAATGGTATTGGTCAGCAAACGCTTGAATGGATGGGGCGAGTTGCTGGCTGAGCGCATCTTTTCCTTCATAGACAAAGAAAAAGCCCCATCCGTCTTGCTTCATCTTTTCAACCGCTTCGGTTTTCTTCTGCTCTTCCAACGCTAAATACACCTGTCTTGCCGCTTGCTCGGTCGGATGGTCTTTGGTGTAAGAGAACTCCGGCCTTTCGAGCAGCAGGGCTTTGAAGGTCATCCCTAATTGGTCGGTTTGGTCAGTGATAAAATGATTCAACGCTAAAAATCTCGCTAACTTGTCTTTATCTTTAGGGTGAAGGACGGCATCGTTTTGAGCTTCGATATGCACAGAGTGAAACCAGGCCATTTGTTCGGTCGCTGATAACGTTTTTGGGCTTGAGACGGTCGTTTGAGTGTTACTTGGCAGTGGCTTGGGCTTGGGTCTGTCAGACTTTACCTTAGGCTCGTTGTACCACCGCCACCCTAGAGGGGGGGCATTGGCAAGAGCGGGAGAGAGGTAAGCAAGCAGCACTAGGGTAATGACGTAAAGCTGTGGATGGTTCATCATCATAGACCTTGGTTCAATGGAGCCGATTATCCGCCCGTGGCACTTTGAAGTCGTTGCTTGATTTCATCAAAGTTGGGGAGGTTGGTGTTGGCACGCATTTCCGGGTAGAACTCTTTAAAATCAATGTGTTCAAAGTTGATTTGACCCAGTTCTTCGGGCGTAATGGCGGCGCAGGTGGGATTTTTTGCACTGCCTAACCGTTTGCCCAGTTGCTGAATAGAGCCTTGCTCTTGAATGATTTTGGCCAGCTTGTTGTCGTAAACACAGTAACTGCGCTTTTTACGTGTGCAGACACCCAGCACTTTCTTGGCGCAGTATTGCCCCACGTATAGGGTTAAGCCTTTCTCTTTAGCTTTCCCCAGCGCTTCTTCGGCTTCGCTGCAGGTCGCTCCTAACCCTTGCCCCCATCCTGAGTCTTTACAACAATCGTTAAAGCCCGCGAGTTTCTTATTGCACTTCATCGGCTTACCCGTGAATATTTTGGGTGGGTCGCCGATGTCTTTCACGGCTTCGGCAAGCCCTGCCAAGGCCGCAACAGACTTATCGAAATGGCTGTTCAGTTTGGGCGCCTCCACGTAGCAGTCTCCGTCAAGACAGAAGGATTGCTCACCACATTGCAGGTTAGTGGCTCGGCAGGTCTTCTCAGCACAACGCTTTGTGATCTCTTGCTCGATGCACACCCCATTTTGCTTAAGGCTGCAATGTTGAGCTTGAGTCGTACAGTCTTTCGGGAGGGGTGCACAGGTATCCGCTCGGTCACACTGATGGTTGACCCGATATTTCCAACAGTTGAGCGTGGTGGGAATGCCATTAATGGTGCGGGAGGCTCGACCTTCAATGCATTGCTGGCGAGTGATCTTGCATGAGTTCATCAGGTTGCATTGTGTTCGCCAGGTTATGTTGTTTTTGATGCAGTTCCCTCCGGATAAGGTGTACCTGTTTGAGCAGGTTCGCGTGGCTTTCATCGTTTGTGTGGTGGACCGACAAATCTGGTAGCGTTTATGCCAGTATGCGCTCCATTGCCAGTGAATGTTGTAGGTCTGTTTTAAATCGCCAAGCGTATAGCCTTGGTTGGGAGAGACAATCTTACTATCCCAGAAATACGTGGTTTCTGATCCCGAAAAACCTCTTCTAGTCCCTGATTGCCTCACGTAATTGTCATTATTGTATCGGCATTGTGGGAGGGGGCGTTGGCAATCCCTCCCTTGTTGTGTCCAACCGGATGGACAGCGGTAGCTCACCTCACCGGTGCTCACGGAGGCAACGGGGACTTTTGTACAAGGCACATTGTTATTCGTTGGACGATGACACTGTTTAGGAATGTGTTCGATAAGGCACTGGGAGCCGCTATCACAATCCACATAGGCATTTGAGAGACCGTGAGTGATCTCATACGCATTCTCTTGGCCGAGTAAGGCAAAGCGCATCGTCGGATCGCTTTTAACATCGGGGCGCCCTTTATTAAAGTGGGTGTTGATGTCTTGAGCCAATTCATTGGTCACAAACTCTGTCCCTTTTTGTGCATTGATCTCACTGTCAGACAGGGTGGATTCTTTTGGGCGGCGGATCTCTTGTCGACACGTGGCGTCTTTGCAATAGTCATCGACATTCAGTGGCAGGGCATGAGGCGCGAGTGCTTGGCTGGCCGTTTGTTTCGCCCAATTGGCGCTCTCGGTAAAGGTGTGTTGTTCATTGGTCAGCGCGAGAGTCGAAAAAAGACTGAGCGTGAACGCAGTCCAGGCGTAAATCCGCATAAGGCGCACCTCATCAAAAATTGGGCTCGAGAGAGGGTTATTGGGAATAGAGCGTGCGCAGCAGCGGGGGAATATTGTGCTGCGCATCGCCAGTGGCGAGGTAGTCCAGAGCTTGGTAGAGCGAAATGTTGCCGTAAAGGATGTCGTAATCACTGGCTTTGCAAGGCTGCTTAGGTAAGCAACGGTTTGGTTTGACCGAAACAAAGGCCGGCACGTGCTGAATATCGAATTGCTTAAACCAATCAGGACTGATGGAAAACCCGCTTTGAATGGGCGCCTTATTGGGGGAGCGTATCAAGGCCTCGATCCGCGTGGCCGTGGCCGGAAAACCTTCGGGTAAAACACCGCGTATCACAAGGGGCACACCTAAGTGGGCACTTTGCATTAAAAGCTGTTTTAGTGCGGGCTCTGGCATGGTGAGTGACACAAACACCATCACCCCTTTTGGAGTCTGGTCAGGGTGGCGTGTGGGCTTTTGTTTTCCCAGCAAAGGGGAAAGGCTCTCTTCTTTTACGAAATCTTGAACCTTGCGGCTGAGAGTCAGCGTTTCTTCTCGATATGCATGAGCTTTGTTTTGAATGTCGTCCGTAGGCCACGCCTTTGCTGCCTCCGGCTGTTCAGCCATGTCCCGCTCAAGCTTGGCAAAGGCTTTAAGATCTTGCTCCGTGTAAGCCTGAGTGGGTAATGCAATAAAAAAACACAGAAAAGCAAGAGAGCGCCCAACGCTCTCAAAAGATAGGCTTGTCATCGTCGACCCTTAATTATGGTTGCTGAAGTGGGGGAGCGTCTTCCCTTCACTTTATAAAAAGACACAATTGCGCTTTCGCCATTGGACAAAACCAAAGTTATCCCCTGTGACCGGGTTGTTATGGCCGGCTTCCCAGATCGTGGTCGTGGTGGTGTACGGGTGGCACCAGGCGGCATCGGGGATCGGCCCCGACATTTGATACCGATAGCGAGATTTTGGCAAAATCGGCTCGGGATATTGATAACAAATCGCCCCATCTTCGCCGCGCGTCTCCCAGATCATCCCTTGCCGGTGCAGCTTGTAGTTCAGCTTTTGCATCAAAAGTGTCGCCGCCTGGATGGGCGTGTCTCGATAGTTGGTGGTGCCGGTGAGCGGATAAGCACTGCCCTGCGAGCCTAAACACCAAAATAACGCATCAATCGGTAAGGCCGTGTTAGTGGCGGTCAGCATGGCTTCGGGCACGCACGCAAGCTGCGCCACTAAGTTACCAAACAGTAACGCTTCGGGATTGAGAATGAGGGATAACTCATCGTCGTCCCAAAGCGGGTCAATCTCCGTCATGTAGGCAACATCAAACACGTCCGTGGCCATGCAGGCGGTCGATTGCATCAGTTGCAGCCAATAAATGACAGGGTACTTATACCAATGGGCGTGATAAAAGCCTCCGTCACTGCTGTCATTGTCACGGGCGGTCACGCGCCCACCGATACGCTGGCTGTTGGCGCCTGACATTTGCACGCCCATGTTCACCATACAGTAAGGGACGCGCGTGATATCGGTTAAAGCATAAGGCTCCCAATAGCCAATATTGATGCCGATTTGCACAAAGATAGGCGGCGGTTTCGGGCAATAGGAGATAGGCAGGGTGGGGTTGGGCGTATCGGGGTACTTAGAGGGCATCACAGTGGCCGAGCCTATTGTCATCGGGAACAAGCAATCCCAACAAATATCGGTTATGGGGTTAATAAAGCGGCTTTTACACGCCGCACTGGCGGCTAGGGTTGAGGGGGCAATAAACATCAAAAGGCCGCACAGCAGTAAACGAAAGTGTTGTGGTGTCATGGGGTGTCCTTTTCCACGCAGGGCGTGGTACTCCTTTTGTCTCGACAAGAAGCTTCGCCCCCTTATCGCTGCCAAAAGCGAGCTTGGTGAATAGAAAAAGAAGTGATATTAGAAACATGATCAAGGGAAGTGCGCAGTCCCAAGGCAGTTATGTTGCGTTAGAATTCAGTGCAAAATTTAACCATCTATGAGGTCTTATATGGCATCCTTAAAAAGTTGTAGGGTTTGTAATAACTCTATATCCTCAAATTCTAGCGCTTGTATACACTGTGGAGAGCCTGATCCGTTTGGTATAGCAAAAGCAAAGAAGATAGTTTCTATTCTCTTGCTCGGTGCCGTCGGGTTGTATTGTTATTTTTCAGGTTACTTTGATTTCCTCTATCGTTGAGAGCAGCTGGGCTAACTGCGCAAGTTCTTTGTCGGCTTTCTCACGATGATACCCAAGGTGGTAAGTCAATGAGAACGGCACAAGAGAACGATACGCTCGACTGTAGCGTTTATGAGTGAGGTGAAAACACAGCTGGCAATGGTTGTTGAACATAGCAGAGAGATGCCATGGTGACGTTGTTAGGCGTTGAGAAAGTTGGTTAGCAAACCAAACTGGCGCCGTAAAATAAAGATAAGGCGCTGAAAATCGCCCCGTTAGCCAGGCAACGTGCCCTTGGCAAGAGCCGATGGTTGCCACACCCTCAATGGCGTTCAGTGTGTGCACCGCAGAGGCAATTTGCGGATCAAGCTCCTGATAGCTTTGCTTGCGGTGCGCAATACCAGCCAGTGTGATTTCATAGAAAAGCTTTTTCCATCGCGACTTTGAGGTCATGGTTTTACCTCCAAGGGCTGCAAACCCGATACGTTCACCTCATCGATGCGCCAACGCGTGCCTTCTTGATAAGCAATGGCCGGGACATGGGTGATCTTAAGCTTTTCGGTTAAAAAGCCTTGCTGCGCAAAATACATTCTTGCCTCGAGCAAGGCGGCCATTTGGTTCGGGCTGCCCCCCGTCAGTACCCACTTGATTGGCTTGGCGTTTTGATACTCGCTGGCAAACCTTCGTTGCTGCGCGTCTCTGGCATCAAAAAAGACCAACACCTTACTGAGCTCAAAGTGAGGAAGCACCTCTTGACCGTCTGCCTTTGGCCAAGTGTGGCTATCGAAGGGGTTCACTCTGGTGCCCGCTTTGGCAATGACGACCCCCGTGGTGGGGGCGATGATGTCTTTAGGGAGGAGGAGACTTGGGTCTACGTAAAAGGTGCGAGGATCGGTGGTGGTGGTTAAACCTGCCACCGGTGGTGGGTTTTCAATGCTTTGCTTAACGCGATCGGTAAACTCGTTTTGCAGGTCCGCCAGTTTCCCACTGGCCTCAAACCCTTTCAGTCTTTGGTCAATCCATTCCAGCATGTCAATCTCACCGATAGGGAAGATAGGAGCCACCTGGCCCAAGTTCTTTCCATCGGCGCTGGTCGTGACAAGTCCAGCCACCAAAAGAAGAAAAGGGAATTTAAACGCTGGCCCCAATGGCTTGATTAAAGGCGTCAATTTCTTTGCCATAAAAGTGCCTGGAGGTTTGCTCAATGGCGCGCTCCAGTGATTGGCCTTGTTTATAAAGATTTTCACAATACTCAAACTCCTTAGGCTCGGTTGAGAACATGGCGCGTTTCACCGGAGAGGCGAAAAAGCGGTGATAGGTAACATGCCCCCCTGCTTTGATGCGCGCGCTGCTGTAGCCGGCTTCGACAGACGGGGCGAAGCTTTTAATGAGGCGCTGCTCAAACGGGGAGAAGGCATCAGGATTTTGGATAAGATAATCGTCAAACCCTTCCCCTTGACGAAGAATGATGTGAATGTCGGAGTTGTTGTAGCAGGCTTTGGCTTCCTCGTTGCTAAAGAAGTCTTCAATCCCTTGAGTCACCGTACAAAAAGCGCCACCGAACTTACGGGCGGTGCGATAACCGGTGTTGATGAACTCCCTCGCTTGCTCGTTCGCCCCTGAGAGGAGACTCCAGGCCTCTTCAATGATGCACAGCTTTGGGGTAGAGCGAGAGCCAGCCAGATACATCTGCTGGTTAATCGACACCATGAGCGCAAAAATCACGGGTCTGAGCACCGCCGGTGGGAACCCATCGAGTTCAAGCGTGGTGATTTCCACATTTGGATCGAGCATGGAGGGTTTGTTGAACACGTCTTTGTACATGCCATCGGTGCAGAACTTTTTCAGTTGCACCGCAATGTCTTTGATGCGTCGGTCGCTTTCTTCTCCAGCAATCTCAATTAAGGCGTCTCTGACATCATCCACCAAGGCGTGATTCGCTTTACGCTCCCATGCCGTTACTATTGCATCGCCTAAGACGCTTTGTTGAAACGCCGTCAGTGGTACGTAGGGGGACGCGATGGTGGCAAATAACGCGGTGATATTATCGAGCGCTTCCATCATGGGGTCGACCGGTCGACCGTCATCATCCACAAACTCAAATTCTGCACTTTGTATGGCGCCTAAGTGCGTGAAGGGATTTAAGAAAATGTTGGCGTGCGTCATGTAGGTCCCCCCAAGGCTCAGCGTCAGTTTTTTATAGCTGACCCCTTTATCGAGGATCCACACCTTCCCCCCCATGGCGTAAACCGTTTCAGCGATCTCTTGAACCAGGAAGCTTTTCCCGGCGCCTGAGCCGCCAGTCAGGGCGATATTTTGGTTATCACTGCCGCAGGTGAAGGGGTTAAAGAACGAAATTTGCTGACGCATAGTGGGCAGTAAGACGCCGCCTTTTAACTGACAAAAATCCATGATGAGAGGGAAGAGGTTCACCAGATTGGAGCTTTTTAATGTGCGAACGCGGCCGGCTTTTTTACAATCGCCCCACAACCCTTCGCTCATCATAAAGGGCAACGTGGAGAGCAGCGCTTGTGGCTGATTCATTTTCAGTGGAATGATATCAAGGCCAGCATGGCCAAATGACTCCTTTGCCGCTTGGGTGTCGTTCTTTTGGTCGGTCTTATCGGTAAACAGCGAGACCGTAAGTACCATAGACGCAATGGTAAACTCTTTAGACAACAGACCTTTCTGTAGGGCTTTGCGCTCTTTAAGCTCATCTTCGGCCGTTGGAGCCAGCAGCGCCATTTGGCTGTTCACCGTCTTAGTTAAGTCTTTTATCTTGTTATCGTTATCCGCATTTTGCTTACCGGTTGGCTCATTACGAAAACTTAACGTGACGCGATGAGGGCAAGTGATGTGACGAGACACATTGCGAAGAGAAGAAAAGGCCTCAGGTAAGGCGTACAAGCGATAGTCCCCAGGCAGACGAGAAAGCCCCAAATGGACCAAGCGTGTGCGCACCTCTTCCCCTAAAGGGTTGGTATGGCGGGTAGCGATATGATCACGATGCGTTAACGCTTCGGTATCGGGAGAGAGGGCTTGCAGGTTCAAAGGATCCAACGGGTTGTAGCTTTTTTCCTTTGGCCTATCTTGGCTTTTATCAAAGTTTAAGATATCCCCGACGCTGGTCAACAGTGCCTCAGGCGTCATGGGCAATAAATCAAAGCCAAGCTGCGTAAGCCCCGTCTCTAGCGTCATTCGCGCATCAAGCAGCTCTTGTGGGTCTTGTTCCGTGGTGGAGACAAAAAAGAACGCGTCGTAATCGCGCAAATCAAAGCGATGGTTTTTTTGTCGATGTAAAAAACCGTGCTGCGCGGCGTAATGGGCGTAAATGGCGTCATCGTTGGCCATCTTCTGGCAGATACCACCACGCTGACTGAGTAGGGCTTGGTTGCCTTCGAGATAGTGCGCGACTCGGTTGTGACCAAAAAGTTGCACTTGATAATCCCATTTATCCCCTGCAGGTAAATCTCCCACGAGGTGGCTTAACGACTGAATCAAATCGTCGTTAGCGCCCCCAAGGACACTGATCTTAAAGCCAAAGCCGCGAGAGTGGGTATTGTGAAAGACTCGCTCAATGGGATCGTAGTCTCGATATGGCAGTTCATGATGAAGGTGATTCTGAGCTTGCTTGGCCTCTTGAAATAAAGCGGACAAGCCACTGCGTGAGGTGGAAAACATAAGGTGTCCTTTTTCGCTTTTACCAAAACAGAGACAATGGCCAACTGACACTTTGCATCGCTTGATCACTGAGTTGAAGGCGAAGCGCCAATTCAAGCTGCCCTTTATTTTGTAGGCAGTCGTATACGCTGAGTTTGAGTGGGGAAGGCCGTGTCTCTGGTGCGCGTTTTTTTTCGATTTTAAAGTTAGGGCGCACGACACAATCTTGGACCGCTTGATGGATTGCCCCCTGAGCAAGAGAGGGCTGGGACTCGATATAGCGCGCCACAACGTGCGCTCTGGCGTCAGCGTGCGAGGTGATGAACTGCGCCACTTGTGCAAGGGCGCTGCTCAGTAAGGCGCCCCATCATATCGCGCCCGTGATCACCAGAATGGTTAAGGTTCGTTTCATTATTTTTTCCTCGTTAATCTTTCCAAATCGCGCGCGCAGGGCGCCCAGACCAACGGCTGTCGTCTAAGACAAAGTAGACATCCATCGTATCGATGTAATGATTGTCTTTGTCGATGAACGGGAAGATGGTGAGTTTTTTAACCTCTTCTTGGCTTCGCTCAGGCTCCCCATCTCGGCTACGCCTTGGCAGTAAAGTAAAAGCAGAAGGCAGGGGGAGGCCCGGTTGAAGGGAAGCGGTGACATGACCACTCTCTCCGGTGTAACCGTCTACGTTATCCCGAACTTCGTTCATGGTCACACACCCCGAAACGCCGCCGACTTTATCGCAACTGTATTCGCTCTCAAAGCCCGCGCTACAACCGGTCAGACCTAAGAGGATCGATAGTGAAAACAAAGAGTGGCTATTCATGGCTATTCCTCACGCCCAAAGCCCACGTCGCTTAACCCTTGTTGGGTGATCTTTTGCGCTAATGGATTGATGGGAGCAGTTTGAGTGGTTTGTGGAAAAGAAGGAACATTGGTGATGACGTCCAAGAGCTGGTTGCTGTGGGAGACTTGCTCACGCTGCTCATTGATGCGCGTTTCGTATTCATCGGCCAGTAGGGGATCTAATGGAAAACCTTCCAAAAAGACAATATTGACGATGGCCCCAGGATTGACTTCCACTATCGGGTGATAGAGCTCGGCTAGCTTGATGTAGTAATCCGCCAATTTGCTGCCAACGCTTTCTGTGGCACCGCCAAGCAGGTTCAAGCCAATTTTATCGCTGTTGATGCTTTGACTTGGGCCGAGCGCTGTCGGTGTCGTGGTTTGGGAGAGGGCTTTACCGGCATCACCGACACCTTGCAAGATCCCCGCAATGCCGGCCATTTGTACGATTTTCCCGTTTTTCATGATGGTCGTACCGCGAATACCATTGCGGCCAAAGTTAAACACGGTCGCATTGACGGGGATATCGAGAATATCGCCATTGGGTTGTATGCAGCTCATTCTATTGGTGCGCGCGACGCCGCGACTGGAGGAGATTTCACCGTAGACGGCGCCGGTGATCGTGCAATTCTTTAATTTGGATGGCTCACCGTTAGGTAAAATCCCCTGATTGACGGTCTGAAAGACAATCGGTGAGGTGTCCCCTTGTCCAGAAACGCCCCCATTAGCATCCGCGCCGCCGGTGATCACGGCGGTCACAAAGGTGCCTGTGGGCACGTAGTTATCGGTCGTACGCCGGGATTGCTTCTCCTCGACACTGGCTTGCCAGTGAAATTCAAAACTATCAAAGGCATCACCGCTAAAGGCCCCACTATCTTGCTCTTGATACTGAAATTCATTCAACTTGGCGGCCTCTCTGTTGCTATTAATGGCCGGTCTTGGGGGCAGTGGATATTGACCAAAGGTACTGCCCTGATAGGTCTCTCCGTTGTGTTGAATCGAAAAGTCGCTGGCATTGATGGCTGAAGCTAATTGCGTCTCGAGCTGCACCTTGAGCGCGTCAACTTCATCGAGCTTTTGTTGCATCTGCGCCTCAAGCTCCGTCAATTGTGAGGCTTTATCGCGCTCATTGGCCTTTTTAATATTCTCTAATTCAGAGGTTAAGCTTTGTCCAAAGCGGCTTAATGTGCCTTCAAAGCGCGCTAAGCTCTGCTCGAGTTGATTGATCTTGTCTTGCTGAAACGTCAGGGCGGACTGGTTGTCCTTGTCGGTAAAATCATCGGTGACGATAGCCCCAAACCCAAGATCTTGAATGGCCTTGCCTTGCTCTTGGGGAGGTAAGGTGAATCGCCAAACCACCAAAGCCAGAGCGACAAGCAGGGTGAGTACCGTGAACGTAATGAGGCGATTGCGCTTTCTTGTCATGGTATTGACCGTGTCGCCGTCTTCAAAGTCACCGTCTGTGTCTTTGAAGACGCGTTTCTTAAAGCGGTCAAAGGCGTCTTTTAGCTTATCGAGCATGGGTGGCGTCTCCTCCGGTAATGAGATAGAGCGTGGTGGTTTGTCCAGGTTTTAACTGATAGGCATCGAGCGCGGCTGAGCGTGCAGAATAGCTGTAGAACTGGGCGGTGGTCAGTGCCATGTCATTTAGGCTTTGATTTTTGAGCTGGTAAACCACCCCAGAATAATCACGCCCCACGAAGACCGTTTGAGGGATGATGGCCAGTGATGCTTCATCTTTGGGTAAGGTTTTGGGGTCAACGTCGTGACGTTTAAAACCGGCAATGGGGGCGCCATCATGAACAAAACGCATCATGGCTTTGGTGAGCGCAGTCATGGCGGCGGGATAATCCGCCGCCTGCTCAATTGGACTTTGCTGCTCTTTGTAGTTTTGCGACCACACAAACTCCGTGACCAAAGACGGGGTGGCTTTGGGGGTAATAAACAGCGCAAACAATCGCCCTTTTTCTGTCGTCAGGTGCGCGGTAAACGGTAAGGGAAGGTTAATTTTTAAGGCAATAGAGCCGGACGCGTCTTTTTGGTTGCCCGTTGAGGTGCAAAACCCTTTCGGGCAGACGATCGAAATGATACGGTCATTTTTGACCAGTAAACGGTTCACGTTAATGGAAGAGAGCGACAAGGGGATCGTGTCGCCTTCGTCAAACTCATAGCTCACCATGGCGACATTGTCAGCCTGGGCAAAAGAGGGGATAAAAAAGCCCACCCAAATCGCTAGGGACAAGACATAGGGGGGCCATCGCGGCGATGGAAAGAATGATTGCTCATAAAGATTCATCGGTGTTGACCTCGACTTCTTCAATGGAAAGTAAACCTATGACGCCTTGGTCATAGCTAAAGTTGACTTGATACCATTTCATCTCCGGCTCTAGGGCGCGTTGACCGACGTACTTTTGGAGTTTCCCATAGAGTTGCACTTGGAGCGTGTTGAGAGAAATCCGGACAGACTCGACAGCAAACTGGCTGCTGATGTTGTCTTTTTTGATCACCGTGGCTTCTCGAAGCAGCTTAGGTTGAACGCTGGGCCAGCTTGTCTCATCTAAATATTCCAGTAACTGACCAAACTGACGTCCAACGCTTGCCGGCGTAATGTTGAGTTTCAGGTAGAGAAGATAATCCGCCATTTGCTCTAGATAAGGCGCATCGACCGCGCCATCCGACACCGTAAAGGCTTGAGAGAGGCTAGGCGGGACGAGAGTTCGGCTTTGATGGGTAAAAGCTTGATAACTGGTGTAACCCAACACCAGGTTAGTGATAAGCATGACAAGAAAGCCGGCACTCAAAAAAAGATTGAGGAGACTTTTGACGGCCAGCTTATCCCGTTTAACAAACGGATCCATGATGAAGGCGCTCCCTAGAAAATCCAGTAACGACGACAGGCTGATGGCGTACGCCTAAAGAGGGCGGGGCGGACAAAAGCTGCGCCCCACCAGTAGAGTGACAGGGTCACGATATTGTCACCGTATTGCGATTTGATGTAACGCAATCCCCCAAACCAAGCCAACGATAACGTCAGGCCAATCATTTCGTGTTTAAGCCAGAATGAGAGGCCAAAAATGCAGAGGGCAGGCACGAGCTCGTCAACCGGGAATCCGAGCCAGCGGCGACCTTTGTTCATGTGTTTTGGGATAGAGAAAAACTGATGAGGGTCTTCCATTGTGACTCCTTAGCCTAAGCCGACGAGTGGCGCTCCAACATTCCACAAGACTGAGCCACCAATGAACCCACCAACGGCCGCAAACCAGTTACGACTCATCAGCCCAGTGACGACTGCCCCCACAAGTCCAGTCCCTAGCATGGCCGTTTCAACCGCTGAGCCTTTGCCCGCCGTATCTTTCATGGCTTGTTTACCTGACGCGAAGATATCGGCAGCCAGAGCGGGCTGGGTGATAAGAAGTGTCGAGACAGCAACTCCAAGCCCGATAATGAGCGTGCGCTGGGTGCGTGTTTTCATAATAAATATCCTTATTGAATGATAAAATGGTCAAGTGTGTGGTCATGAGGGAAAAAGGGAGCGAGCCCTATCGCCTCCTTGCCTGAAAAGCAGGAAGGCAGGAAGGCAGGGTACGTTGTCCAGGGTAGTCATGAAGCGGAGCGTGGGAAGCGTGCTTTAAATCAACCGATATAGCGATGCATCATGAAGAAAACAGTGAAGATTTTGCGTACTTCAGACCGCGATTGCGACTCACATGTTGCTTCCAATTTTGAGCACTAATGATGGTATTCTTGAGCTTCCGATAACGTTTTTTACAGGCATTATTTGAGATAGGGAGAGTGAGAAGGTTCACTGACTGAGTTTGTTTTTGCGCCGCGACAAAATGAACGCCCTTCCAACAGAAAGGAAATGAAAGCGGCCCACTAAAAGACAACAAAGCGGCAAACGCGATGTGTTCGCGCCCGACCGTTCCCAGTTCTTTGACGCTGACAAAATCACCTTGTTCCACAAAGTGGGCTAATAAACTTGCCGTCTTATCTTCATGACAATATCCGTAGACAATCTGCATTGTTCACACTCCTTGTTAGGACATTGTTTTGCTCTTTTAAAAAAACAAAACAATGGGCTCTCTTTCAAGAGCCGTGCTACAAACTGGCTTGTGCATTCCTGTAGTAGAATGCGCACATCCAAAAGATGTGGTGTCTGGTACTCCCAAGTAACTCTATTTCACCACTCAACCAGCGTGCTTAATTGAGTAGAAAAACAGCCTTGGACGTCGCCCCAGAGAGGGCTCCTGAATTTATTAGGCATATTACGCAGGCCTGCGCCCCTCTGCGGCGCTTTTTGCAAATAGTGAAGGCAGCCTACCTTCGAGACCGGCTGAAGTCGTTTCTCAGACGGTCATATCATTCATTACAACGACCAATTAGGAAAACGTTTGAGATGATCTTCTAATCGAAGTTTTCCTTCGCGCTTTTTGGCTCGTTCAGCTCTTTTCGCCGATAGCGTTAACGTTTTATTCGCCTTTGATGAAAGATTAAAAGCGATACCGACTTCCTTATCATCAACCATACATTTTGATTTAAAATTCATACAAAAGTCTTCCTAAATAGAAAAAACCGAAATTACCTCGTTCAGGTCGAAACATCGATGAGCCATTTCATCGTTCAACAGAGCCTAAATTTCAAGTGGTTTGTGATTTACTCCTCATTTCTTGAATTTTACATAATGTAAATAATAC
>NZ_MCYD01000247.1:0-263 GCF_002876325.1 Vibrio sp. 10N.261.52.A1 | reverse complement strand
AAGGTCTATGATGATGAAAAAAACACTGCTTGGCGTCATTACCCTGACGCCTCCGCCTCAAACTTTCACAGATTTGCTTCACTCCCCTATAGTTGTTTTTTCATAAGAGCCTCTGCGGTATAAATATCCCTATTCATTAAACGCCCAATTTCGAAAGCTGCAGCAATACGATAGTGTGTAACTTTTTGTATTTTTCGTCCCGATTTGTGGTCGAACCACCAGACGCCATCACTGTAAATTTCTTTAAATAAATATGAATAATC
>NZ_MCYD01000246.1:0-1169 GCF_002876325.1 Vibrio sp. 10N.261.52.A1 | reverse complement strand
GAGTAATTCATTCTCTTGGGCAAGCGCCGTGGTTGCATAATCTTGTTCTAAAAGGAAAATGTCACTCTGTCGTTTGTCAAAGAGCAGCGCTTTGTTACCGTGGTAGTACTGTTTGAAATAATCCAATGCCGTTTCTAGGTCGCCTTTAGATTCGTAGTATTCTCCAAGCGTTTTAAGTGCTAGAACTTTCCAACTACGACTGCCGACTAACTCAAACATGGCAAAAGCTCGCTTTAGGTCATCCAATATCGCTTCGTCTTGGTTGAGGCCTATTTTTGCCAAGGCGCGATTCAGATAACACTGACCGTTCTGTAGCGTGTATTTTTCAATACCGGTTGAAGCAAGGCACTGGTTGGCAACAGTAAGTGCTGCGTTTAAGTTTCCTTCCGCAAGCAGCACTTCACTGTACGCTCTTAGTACGAGTATTTTATATCGATTGCTCACTTTATCGCTGTTGAGCGCTTCTGCCTTTTCATAAGCAATACGACCGTTGATTAAATCACCACTACTTAAGTAACTGAACGATTCGTTGATATAAAGGATGCCAATAGCTTCATCTTCAAATAGACCACTGTCAAAATAGAGCTTTTTGGCTTTTTCTAGAATGCCTAGTGCTTTCGGCCAATCTTCTAAGTAGATGTAAAGCAAAGCCATGTTCGACATGAGTTTGCTGTTGTAAATATGCTTTGGGTACTTCTTCCCTAGTTGTAACCCTTTATGGAAGAAGTACTGCGCATCTTGAAGGTCATTACGCACATTATTGATTGCACCCGCCGTGTTGTAAGCTTTGACCAATAGCTCATCGTAACGAATCGACTCTGCAATCCCGATAGCGGAACGAATCTGAATTTCAGACGCTGCAAGGTCGCCCTCTTTAAGATATTCAATTGCAGATTCAACCAATGACTGCGATTTCAACCACAACATACCTTCTTGTTCAGCAAGGTTGTTGATCTCGTCTAAATATCCCATCACGGCTTTAGTGTCTTGCTGATGTTGCGCCACGTTCGTCAATATCATAAGACGGTACGCTTTGTAGATGGCTAAGTCTCTTGTTGGATGCAGGCGAGGTAGTTTAGCCAGCGCTTTATCAGCGAATATGGGATCGCTTCGAGACAAATCGAGAATATGAATTAGCTTTTTTCCATATTCTGTCTCGTCCTGAAATG
>NZ_MCYD01000245.1:0-1048 GCF_002876325.1 Vibrio sp. 10N.261.52.A1 | reverse complement strand
ACCTAAGACTTACGACTTCGAAGTGAAAGATCACGTTGATCTTGGCGAAATGTCTGGCGGTCTTGATTTTGCTAGCGCAGTAAAAATCTCAGGTTCTCGTTTCATCGTGATGAAAGGCAAATTTGCACGTCTACACCGTGCGATTGCTCAGTTCATGTTGGACCTTCACACTGATGAGCACGGCTACACAGAAATGTACGTACCGTACCTAGTAAACCACGATAGCCTATACGGCACGGGTCAACTTCCTAAGTTTGGCGAAGACTTGTTCCACACAAGCCCGCTAACTGAGCAAGTAAGTGACGTACCTCTTAAGACGCTATCACTTATCCCTACTGCGGAAGTACCGGTAACGAACATGGTTCGCGATACCATTACAGACGAAGCTGAACTGCCACTTAAGATGACAGCTCACACACCATGCTTCCGTTCTGAAGCAGGTTCTTACGGTCGTGACACTCGTGGTCTTATCCGTATGCACCAATTCGACAAAGTTGAACTAGTACAAATTACTAAGCCAGAAGACTCTATGGCTGCTCTTGAAGAGCTAACAGGTCACGCTGAAAAAGTACTTCAACTTCTAGAGCTTCCTTACCGTAAAGTGGTTCTATGTACTGGTGACATGGGCTTCGGCGCTGCGAAAACTTACGACTTAGAAGTATGGGTTCCAGCACAAGAGACTTACCGCGAAATCTCTTCTTGTTCAAACATGTGGGATTTCCAAGCTCGTCGTATGCAAGCTCGTTTCCGTCGTAAAGGCGAGAAGAAACCTGAACTTGTGCACACACTAAACGGTTCTGGTCTTGCTGTTGGTCGTACTATGGTTGCGATTCTTGAGAACAACCAAGAAGCAGATGGCCGTATTGCTATCCCAGCAGTACTTCAGCCATACATGGGCGGCGTAACGCACATCGGCTAATCGTTTTACGATTTAATGAGCTCATAAAATATTGAAAACCCAGTCTATTGGCTGGGTTTTTTATTGCCTTAATAATAGTTTGGTGCATTCCTTAGCTACTTTTATTTCAGTACTATTACTGTAGTGTAA
>NZ_MCYD01000244.1:0-2844 GCF_002876325.1 Vibrio sp. 10N.261.52.A1 | reverse complement strand
TTGGGCAATCTAAGCCAACATTTTTTAATCGAATCATCGATTGCCTACCAATAATCAGCTTCAGTTTTTAGTATAACAATTGAACACGTTAGTTTGCATTACCCCTTGTTTCAGCAGGCGCTTAGGCAGCTAATATTCCTTGCTTTGTGTTAACTCGTTCCTTTCCTTTATGCTACAATCGCGCGAGTTTATATAAGAGAAAGAATAGGACACGCTGTGACTTCGTCTCCGGAAAAAGCAGATAAAAATAACCATGTAGCGAATACCAACGCGACATCGGACTCTGCTGCTGATCAAGCTAATCAAAAAAAGCAAAACAACAAACAACAAGCACCTAAAGCAAGCGCATCTCAAAATAGCCCAGCCTCTCTTCGTAAGGCCTTAAATGAGTGCATGATGCGCGACCGCTTCCGTCTAAGTAAGCGTATTTCTGGTGCAAGCCGTATTAAGAACGAAAAATCTAAGCATGCTGTTTTCGATGAAATCGCATTAGACATTGCCCAATCGATGATGACGGCAACCCAGCGTGCTGCGCAAAAACCTACCATTGAATACCCAGAAATTCTCCCTGTTAGCCAAAAGCGCGATGATATTGCGAAAGCCATTGAAGAAAACCAAGTGGTTATCGTGGCGGGTGAAACGGGCTCGGGTAAAACCACTCAGCTTCCTAAGATCTGTTCTGAGCTTGGCCGTGGTCGCTTTGGCCTAATTGGTCATACTCAGCCGCGTCGTCTGGCTGCGCGTTCGGTTGCGAACCGTATTGCCGAAGAGATGGAAACCCAGTTGGGTGAATTTGTTGGTTATAAGGTTCGATTCAACGACCAGATTTCTGACAACACACAAATCAAACTGATGACCGACGGTATTCTACTGGCGGAGATTCAACACGACCGTTTCTTAAACCAGTACGACACCATCATTATCGATGAAGCGCACGAACGTAGCCTGAACATCGATTTCATCATGGGTTACCTGAAAGAGTTGCTACCAAAGCGTCCTGATCTAAAAGTGATCATCACGTCGGCAACCATCGACCCAGAGCGTTTCTCTAAGCACTTCGACAATGCACCAATCATTGAAGTGTCGGGCCGTACTTACCCTGTAGATACGCGCTACCGTCCATTAGGTGGTGACGACAGCGATTCTGATCGTGACCAAATGGAAGGTATCTTCGAAGCGGTTGATGAGCTGTGTGATGAAGGCTTAGGCGACATCCTGATCTTCATGAATGGTGAGCGTGAAATTCGTGATACTGCGGACGCACTAAGCAAGCGTAATCTGCGTGATACCGAGATTGTACCGTTGTACGCGCGCCTTTCGGCAGGTGAGCAGAACCGTATCTTCCAATCTCATACTGGTCGACGTATCGTGCTGGCAACCAACGTGGCAGAAACCTCGCTAACCGTTCCGGGCATCAAGTACGTAATCGACCCAGGTACAGCGCGTATCAGTCGTTACAGCTACCGCACCAAAGTACAACGTCTACCGATTGAGCCGATTTCTCAAGCGAGTGCGAACCAGCGTAAAGGTCGTTGTGGTCGTGTTGCTGAAGGTATCTGTATTCGCTTGTACTCTGAAGAAGATTTCGAGTCACGCCCAGAGTTTACCGATCCTGAGATCCTGCGTACCAACCTAGCGTCTGTAATCCTTCAGATGACAGCACTAGGCTTGGGCGATATTCAAGCCTTCCCATTCGTTGAAGCGCCAGATAAGCGCAACATTCAAGATGGTGTAAGACTGCTCGAAGAGCTAGGTGCGATTGCATCGGGCAAGCCAAGTAATAAGAACAAGAACCAAGGCGACGATACTAAGAAGCTAACGGCAATTGGTCGTAAGCTGTCTAAGCTACCGATCGACCCGCGTTTAGCGCGCATGGTTATCGAAGCGCCAAACAACCGCTGTCTACACGAAGTGATGGTTATTGCGTCTGCGCTTTCAATCCAAGACCCGCGAGAACGTCCATCAGACAAACAGCAATCGTCTGACGACAAGCACAAGCGTTTCTTCGATAAAGACTCAGACTTCATCACTTTTGTGAACCTATGGGACTACATCAAGAAGCAGCAAAAAGCGCTGTCGAGTAACCAGTTCCGTAAACAGTGTAAGCAAGATTACCTGAACTACCTGCGTATTCGTGAGTGGCAAGATGTGTACTTCCAAATTCACCAAGCGATGCGTGAATTGGATACCAAGCTCAACGATGAGCCGGGTAGTTACGATGGCATTCACCAGTCGTTGCTATCAGGTTTGCTTTCTCACATTGGTATGAAAGACCAAGAGAAGAATGAATACCAAGGTGCGCGTAATGCACGCTTCCATATCTTCCCTGCGTCTGGCCTATTTAAGAAGCAGCCTAAGTGGATCATGTCTGCTGAGCTGGTGGAAACCTCAAAACTTTGGGGTCGTGTGATTGCTAAAATTCAGCCTGAGTGGATTGAACCGTTAGCGAAGCACCTAATCAAGCGCAGCTACAGTGAACCACACTGGTCGAAGAAACAAGCGGCGGTAATGGCGCACGAAAAAGTGATGCTTTACGGAATCCCGATTGTTCCGAAACGCCTAGTGAACTATGGCGCGATTGACCCAACCATCAGTCGTGAGTTGTTTGTACGCAGCGCATTGGTTGAAGGCGAGTGGGAAACTAAGCACGCGTTCTTCAAACAGAACCGCAAACTTCTACAAGAGGTGGAAGAGCTAGAGCATAAATCCCGTCGCCGTGACATCTTGATCGATGATGATGAACTGTTTGAATTCTACGATCAGCGTGTAGGCGAAGAGGTGGTTTCAGGCCGTCACTTTGATACTTGGTGGAAGAAAACCAGCAAAGAGACCCCAGAGCTACTT
>NZ_MCYD01000243.1:0-1637 GCF_002876325.1 Vibrio sp. 10N.261.52.A1 | reverse complement strand
TATTATTTACTTATTTACACCTTGCACCAGATTTTCCACAAACTGAAGAGCTTATCAAGAGCAAAGCTGTCTGCGTAGCCTATGAGACTGTAACAGATAATATGGGTCGCTTGCCACTATTAGCACCAATGTCTGAAGTAGCTGGTCGCATGTCTATTCAAGCAGGTGCACAAACTTTAGAGAAATCTAACGGTGGTTGTGGTCTTCTTCTAGGTGGCGTTCCAGGTGTTGAACCAGCGAAAGTTGTTGTTGTCGGCGGCGGTGTTGTAGGTGCTAACGCAGCACGTATGGCTGTTGGCCTTCGCGCTGATGTAACGATTCTTGACCGTAACGTAGACACACTTCGTCGCCTTGACGAAGAGTTCCAAGGTCGCGCAAAAGTAGTTTATTCTACTGAAGACGCTATCGAGAAGCATGTTCTAGAAGCAGACCTAGTGATTGGTGCAGTACTGATCCCAGGTGCAGCAGCGCCTAAACTGGTTACAAAAGAGCACATCGCTAAGATGAAACCAGGTTCAGCAGTTGTTGACGTTGCAATCGACCAAGGTGGTTGTTTCGAAACGTCTCACGCGACAACTCACGCAGAACCAACTTACATTGTTGATGACGTAGTTCACTACTGTGTTGCAAACATGCCTGGCGCTGTTGCTCGCACTTCAACTTACGCACTAAACAATGCAACACTTCCTTACATTGTTAAGCTAGCGAACAAAGGTTACCGCGAAGCACTTCTATCAGACAAAGGCTTCCTAGAAGGTCTAAACGTAATCCACGGTAAAGTGACTTGTAAAGAAGTTGCAGAGAGCTTTGACCTAGAATACGTAGATCCAGCTGAAGCTATCGCGATGTTCAACTAATGATGTCATGACTCACTGAGCGTCAAATTTTCTCGTTGAGGCGCTCAGTTGAATCATACGCATGAAAAAAGCCAGTCCGATTATGTCGAACTGGCTTTTTTGTCTCTGTAACACTAACGTTCGAAAGCTGTGAGGAGCATGCTTTCTATTAGACGCATCGTCTATCAGTCGTTCTTAACACCATGTATCAACAGGTTTCTAGGCGTAACACTGCGCTCACAAAACTCTTCTATGGTTGCTTCATAGCCTTGCTCTTGTAAGTAAATAGCTCGGTCTAATGCGAGCCATATCTCTAATGGGCGTCTGAAAACCTGCTGAACCAGACTTAACTTTTCCATCTCCCAGAAAAGCGCTTCGCCTTGCACTAGATAAGAGTCAAAATCGATATTAGAACCAAGCGACAACTCCTTCACTTCACAGGCCCAACGGCAGAACGATTCAAACCCTTCAGCTAGCTCTGATTTTTTGATACTCGGAACAGGAATGTATTCATCAATTCCCATTTCAGCCTTAAGTAACTGGCTGAAGCCTAGGCGATAACTCATCTCCAATTGACGATGACGCTTAACCCTCTCACCACCGGTGACGGTTTCTTGCAGTGGGATTCGTAAATCGCTTTTGCTTAGTGTCAAAGCTGAGGTCTTAGCGACAGAACTCATTGCTTGGTAGCTTTCATCTCTAATCAAATGATAACAACAAGGAGATATAGTCACCGCAGGGAGCCCATGCGACACAGACTTTTTAACTAACTCGACATGAAGGTCACCACAAGCATGTAGT
>NZ_MCYD01000242.1:0-739 GCF_002876325.1 Vibrio sp. 10N.261.52.A1 | reverse complement strand
GCCTAGATCTTGTGTTTAATTTGCTACTGACTTTTTTAAAATCAACGGTTTAGTGTTGCTGGGTAGAGAGGAGGGGAGATATTCTAGGATGTGATTTGGATCACGAAGTTAATAGATGTTCGCGATCCATTTATATGGCTGATAATTATGAAACTATGAGCAATTATCCAGCGTATTCAAACAGTTCACAGACTGAGTCAAATAGCTGTTTAGTCGTAACTGAAAGGGTTGGGGTGATAAAGATAGTGTCATCACCTGCGACTACGCCCAGTATGCCTTCTGACTTACCTAGTGAGTCTAGCAAGCGAGCAATCAGTTGAGCAGCGCCAGGGCCTGTGTGTATCACAACTAATGCATTGTTGTGGTCAATATCTAAGACAAGTTCTCTCAAAGAACTTGAAACTGTAGGAACACCCAGTTCAGCAGGAAGACAGTAAACCATCTCCATTTTAGCGTTACGAGTTCGAACCGCGCCAAACTTGGTTAACATACGCGAGACTTTAGACTGGTTGATGCTTTCAAAGCCTTCATGCTTAAGGGCATCAACAATTTCGCCTTGTGAACCAAAACGTTCTTCTTTTAGCAGCGCTTTAAAAGCACGGACCAAGTTGTCTTGTTTTTCTGTATTGCGCATATGTCATTCTTATTCATTAACAAAGATGTTTGCATATTCTCGCATACATATTCAATTTTAGCCAAAACAACCCGGTAATTTGTTAGTCATATCACTGTAAATATT
>NZ_MCYD01000241.1:0-522 GCF_002876325.1 Vibrio sp. 10N.261.52.A1 | reverse complement strand
CCAGAGTTTGCTCTGACTCATCAGGCTGAGATTCTACTGACTGAGCGGCTTCCGCTTCAGGCGCGACTGGTTCAGCCTCGACTTGTGATTCAACTTCAGTTTGATCTTCAACGTTTTCTACGTTCGCTTCATTCTGAGTTTTTGGGCTTTGTTCTTCTTCACCAAAACCAAGCCACGATAATAATCCGCGCTTCTTTTTTTCCGTCATCAGAGGAGTTTCCTAGATCTACTAATTAGCTGTATTGGCTTAATGCACGTCGACTCTTTGCTATTGTTATACAATACAAGCTTGTACAAACGAATAGTAAAGAAAAATGACAAAGCAGTGATAAGTTTGCTTTTAGCTTGATACACTTTGTCATTGCAAATTTATTTAATACTCGAACCAACTTAAATTGGGCTCGGTATAGTATCACTTTATTAGCGGTCAAAAAATCTATGGTAAGACGTCGCCAGCAAAACACATCACAAAAAAAGCCTTCCGGTGGCTTTGTTCGAATTATTAGTGGTTCATGGAGAGGT
>NZ_MCYD01000240.1:0-1078 GCF_002876325.1 Vibrio sp. 10N.261.52.A1 | reverse complement strand
CTGTTCGGCGAGAAGCTTGCGATGCCAATCGCACTGGCGCCTGTTGGTTTAACGGGTATGTACGCACGACGGGGTGAAGTTCAAGCCGCAAAAGCCGCAGACAACAAAGGCATTCCGTTTACCATGTCGACGGTGTCGGTGTGCCCGATTGAAGAAGTAGCACCTAAGATTGAACGCCCAATGTGGTTCCAACTTTACGTACTCAAAGATCGCGGTTTCATGAAGAACGTACTTGAGCGTGCGAAAGCGGCAGGCGTAACCACACTGGTTTTCACCGTTGATATGCCCGTACCCGGTGCACGCTACCGTGACATGCATTCCGGAATGAGCGGACCAAATGCAGCAGTACGCCGCGTCTTTCAATCTATGCGTCATCCTAGTTGGGCAGTTGATGTCGGCTTGCTGGGTAAACCACACGACCTAGGCAACATCTCTACTTACCGTGGCTCTCCTACCAAGCTGGAAGACTACATCGGTTGGTTAGGTGACAACTTCGATCCGTCGATTTCATGGAAAGACCTAGAGTGGATTCGTGATTTCTGGGACGGCCCAATGGTCATCAAAGGTATTCTCGACGAAGAAGATGCAAAAGACGCGGTGAGATTTGGCGCAGACGGTATTGTCGTTTCAAACCACGGTGGTCGTCAGCTTGATGGTGTTTTATCGAGTGCTAAAGCGCTGCCTTCGATTGCTGATGCAGTTAAAGGCGACACCAAGATTCTGGTCGACTCTGGCATTCGAACTGGCTTAGATGTGGTTCGCATGATGGCACTTGGCGCAGACTGCACCTTGCTTGGCCGTTCTTTCGTATACGCATTAGCAGCTCAAGGACAAGCCGGCGTTGAGAACCTACTCGACCTTTACGACAAAGAGATGCGCGTTGCCATGACATTAACTGGCGCAAAGACAATCAAAGACTTAACTCGTGAATCTTTGGTGGGGTTAGATTAAGTCCGTTGATTCACTGTAATGCTTGGGTCTACTTAGACTGAAGTTCAATCGGTGTCACAGCAATTCCACTGCCGTTGTGACACCGTTTAAGCACTGGAAAATAAAATAAAAAGCTAGGGCGTGTTGA
>NZ_MCYD01000239.1:0-341 GCF_002876325.1 Vibrio sp. 10N.261.52.A1 | reverse complement strand
GGGAAGGGATCATTGAACGGATTGAAGTCGCGACGACTCAGCAGGTGAATGTCAAGATATCGGTCGCTCAAGTAACCGAATCGTTTGGGCAAACCGTCGGTGTTGATTGGAGCACCGTTGGCTCAAGCGTGGGTGAGTTTGTTTTCGACCAATTTGATGCGGCTAACCTCAGTACCTTAATCACGGCGTTAGGTAACGACCAAATCGCAGAGGTTCTCGCAGAGCCAAACTTGACGGTCTTGTCTGGCGAGTCTGCAAGCTTTCTCGTTGGCGGTGAAGTGCCCGTTATCGTCTCTACAAGCAGTAACGTAAACATTTCATTTAAAGAGTTCGGTATCAAG
>NZ_MCYD01000238.1:0-628 GCF_002876325.1 Vibrio sp. 10N.261.52.A1 | reverse complement strand
ACACTTAGCTATTTTCTTTAGGGCTTTTTTCTTATCCATCGACTACTTAATCATTACCGCAAATTTTGAAAAGTCCGACATTTTACATGTTTTGGCGGGTAACAGAAAGCAAAACTCACTCAGTGGGCGAGTTGGGTTCGTAACAATTAATTAAGCAAAACGGACTTTGGAGCATAAACAAAAACGCCATCAAGAAGATAGATGGCGTTAGTGACCGGGTTTTTGGTAATGACTAGAGCATTCGCAAACTAGATACCCAGTTCATCAAGCAGATCGGCTGCTGAATCGTTGCCTGAGCTTTGTGTTGGCTTATTGTCTTCCTGCATCTTTTTCTGAGTTGCTTCAAGAATGCTGTCTGGGCACTCGTCTTCTGCAATCTCAAATTCTTCTAGTTGGATGAACTCTGTTTTGTCCATAGCCAGCTCAAGGTAGAAGATATTATTGTTTTCAGTTGAGAAGGTCACACGACGAGCCTGTGGGCGATCAAGGTTAGTATCAACGGAAAGGTTTACTTGCTTGTTCAGTGCCAGCATCTTCGGTTGGTTTTGAGTGATGTTGGTTTGCAGCTCTTTGCGGATCTTATTAGTGAAGTCACCAACTAGCTGGTTCATTAATTCACCTAGTACGT
>NZ_MCYD01000237.1:0-8009 GCF_002876325.1 Vibrio sp. 10N.261.52.A1 | reverse complement strand
ATCATAGGGAGCCTCAACCACAAGTAACTGGTCAAAGCCCACGCCAGTGTGACGATCCGCCAAACGACGGATCAAATCTGGAGAAAAGAAAATATTTTGAGTAATGCAGTCCACGACCATGAAATCATTGCCCAAACCATGCATTTTAGAAAAGTGGAAGTGCATAACGCTTTAAATTACTCCGGAAGAATGTTTTCAAGTTCCCACAAGCTCGTAAGCTCTTCGCGCTGACGAACTAGATGAGTTTTGTTGCCATCAATCATCACTTCAGCCGCACGCGAACGAGTGTTGTAGTTAGAGGACATTACGAAACCATAAGCACCGGCAGAACGAACCGCAAGCAAATCGCCTTCTTCAAGCACCAAATCGCGGTCTTTGCCTAGGAAGTCACCTGTTTCACAGATAGGACCAACCAAATCGTACGTTACCACTTCGCCTTGGCGAGGGTTCACTGGGACAATATCTTGCCACGCTTGGTAAAGCGCTGGACGCATCAGGTCGTTCATTGCCGCATCGATAATGGCAAAGTTCTTGTGCTCTGTTGGCTTAAGGAACTCAACTTTCGTCAATAATACACCAGCGTTAGCAGCAATCGCTCTTCCAGGCTCGAAAATCAGCTCTAGATCAGAATGATTGTCTAGACGAGCCAATAGCGCTTTCGCATAATCTGAAGGCTGTGGTGGCAGTTCATCACGATAAACCACACCCAAGCCACCGCCGACATCAAGGTGCTTAATGTTAATACCATCAGCACGCAGTTGGTCGATTAGGGCAAGCAAACGGTCAGTCGCATCAATGAAAGGTTCAATATCTGTTAGCTGAGAGCCGATGTGGCAATCAATACCGTGGATAGACAGGTTTTCTAATGTTTGTGCAAAAGCGTAAACCGCAGGAGCACGGTCGAAGGCGATACCAAATTTGTTATCACGCAGACCAGTCGAGATATAAGGGTGAGTGTTTGCATCAACATCTGGGTTGATACGCAGTGAAATCGGCGCCTTAACACCAAGCTCACCAGCCACTTTATTCAATCGCTCTAGCTCTGGCTCAGACTCTACGTTGAAACACTTAATGTTCAACTCAAGCGCACGTTTCATTTCAGCCGCTGTTTTGCCGACGCCAGAGAATACAACTTTCGCAGGATCGCCACCTGCAGCTACTACACGCTCTAGCTCACCGCCAGAAACGATATCAAAGCCAGAACCTAATCGTGCCAGAGTATTCAATACGCCAAGGTTCGAGTTCGCCTTAACGGCATAGCACACCAAGTGTGGATGCTCACCAACCGATGAATCAAACGCATTCCAGTGGCGTTCTAATGTAGCACGAGAATATACATACAGCGGTGTACCATATTGCTCTGCTAGTTGTGAAAGTGCGACGTCCTCAGCCCAAAGCTGGCCATCTTCCTGATAGTTGAAGTAATCCAAAGTTCTTATCCCTTATAAATAACGATTCTGCGTGTTTCACTTATTGTGATTGTTCAGTCTGCTGAACTTCATCAGGATCGTATAACGGACCCGTTTGACCACAACCAGAAAGTCCAATAACGGACAGCATAAACAGAGCGGTAATTAATTTTTTCATTTTGCATATCGTGATTATTAACTCAATGCCCCCTATAATCGCACCACACTCAGGAAAAGCAATAGGATAGAAAGGATGAACGAGACTGAATTTCATCAACTAGTCGATATACAGATGCAAAACATCGAAGAAGCTATCGACGATTCAGAGGCAGATATTGATTACGAAGTGACTGGTAACGTGATGACGCTGGAGTTTGAGAACCGCAGCCAAATCATTATTAACCGCCAAGAACCAATGAAAGAAATCTGGTTGGCGTCTAAATCTGGTGGCTTCCACTTTAAATTAATCGACGACAAGTGGACATGTTCTAAGACGGGCATGGAGCTGTTTGAGATGGTTAAAGAAGAATGCGTGAAGCATGCAGGTGAAGAGATCGATTGGGTCTAATCATTTGTAAGCAAAACTAAAAAGGAGTGAATCAGTCACTCCTTTTTTAATATCAATCAGTCTAAATAAACTAGATGTTAACTATCTTTGAGCTCCGAGAAGCTAACGTCGCATCGTTACGGTAAGGCACAACATAAGAATTGCCCTCTTCTGGGTGAACGATTTGGTAGTACTGAGGCAAGTTAAAGTTAATCAATTTAGATGACATCTTCGACTCATCTTTTACCGATGTGTAGAAGGTATTCACACTTGCGATCATCTCATCTTTTTCACCACTGTACTGGTGATAAGCTTCAACCTGATTCGACTCGTCCAATACGTAAATATTGAAACCCTTATCAGTATCTTCAAAGAAGAACTGGATTAAGCCTTCACTCGCAAAACCATCCACCACTTCTGGAAGTTGATACTCTTGCTCTTTATCCAGCATCAGCAGAGGTGAACCCTTGAGCTTATTGGTAGAGATACTACGGTAGAAATCAACCGAGTTTTCTAGCATCTGTACCGATACACCGCGGCGCTCAAAGAACAGACCAAACATCTTGTTAGCAAGACGAATAGCCTTAAAGCGACGACGTTTTTCTGGCTCAATTGGTTTTAGCCTTAACTCGATACACTCAGCAAGCAGTTGATACACCATATTACGCATCACACCACGCAGGTTTTTGCTGTAACAGAACACATCGACTGACTCTGGCGGTAACGCATCTTGGTGCATCTTGCCTAACACCGTCTTAAGTGCATCAAGCATTGCCGTATCACCTTGGAAGTGAAGAGTACGTACTTCATGCCAAGAGTTACGGTAAACCAAATCAACACTACCGACTAAGCTCTTACCTTCTTCACCAAAACTGAAGATATCCGCATTTTTGAGATCCACTTTTAATTCTCGACCACTTAATTCAGAAGTCGGGTCATTTTCAAAGTTGATAAACATCGCCAGCTGGCTAATCTCACATGGGCTCGCCAGTGCCTGCATACTCGGACGGCGCTTACGCAACGAGAAGGTATTACGCAGGTCACTCACCATTTGATAGAACTTATCGATATCAATATGGGCATCACGAACCACAGAGTGAAGACGTGTCGACTCAGTGATCAAGCCGTTAAAGAACGACCAAGCCACTAACTTACTCAAGTACTCATGGTGCTCCAGTGACGGTTGACCAAGAATACGATGTGCTATCAGCGGCTGCTTGTACAAGTACCAGCCCGCTTTATTCGATTGCCCTTGGCGAACCTCTATAAAGCTCAAGTCAGGTTCATGCAGATCCGGAGAAATTTGCGGATTCAGCAGCGTCACTTTACCTGGCAACACCTCAAACGCCGCATACAGCTTACGCGCTAAGATACTGATATCTTGCGGGCTAATTGCCGACGTGATGTCGTTACGGCGTGCAAACTGAATCAGGTTACGATAGCTCAGCATCAAAGCATCGAGCAGAGCATGGTGCACGACCTTCACTTGCTCAACCTTCCAGTTACGGCGATTATCGAGCTCAGCAATAGTATCCTGTCCCCAGTTCCAAGATTGAGTCATCTCGGTTAGCGCTTCACGACGCCATGCAACAGAGCCAATGCCCGCCTCACGTGACAACTTCTCGTGAGTCTTCAAATAAAAGCAGCGCCTTACCAAGTCTAATCGAGTGTGGTCGTTGATACGTTCTAGGTAGCGAGTCACCTTCTCTAGCATCAGATAGTAGCTATCCATACCATACAGATCAGGCTCATCCGCGAAGAAGCGGCGCTTGGTATCAATACTCAACAATTGAGTGTTTGGGTATTCCCATGAATAAGCTTCTAGCAAGATCGCCTTCAACACCGATTTATACGGTGAGTCGATACTTTTGTAGAGCTGCCACAGGTTAGAACCAAAGTACTCTTCAGCTGGGATACGATTCAGCTTACCGAAATCAATCCACTGCGAACAATCGAGGTAGCCATCTTGGCATAAGCCCTGAACATATTCGTCATAGCACTCTTCCATTTCTGGCGGAATGATTTGCCATAACAGGCGTTGGCCAGCTAAGCGAACGGCAGAACGGTAGAACTCATCGAGTAACAGTAAGTGCTGAGAAGAGCCACAGTTATCACCGGTCATCTCTTCAGAATGGTTTGAACGGAAACGCTCTTCATCCATTAAGAAGAAGTTAGCTTCAACGCCCAAGGTCTCAGCCCAATCGGTAATCAACAAACATTTATTGGTGAGGCTATCGCGTGCTGGGCCGTCCATATCTGGAGATACACACACCCAGATATCGAGGTCACTTGACGTGCTTTGTCCAATAGAAGAGGTACTGCCCATGGTGTACAGGCCAAGAATTGCGGGCTCCGCAGACTCGGTTAGCTTGCCACCTAAGGTAAGTTCAGTATCAGAGACAAATTGCTTTTGGAATTCATTAGGCGTGAAGCTACGAATTCCAAAAGGAACTTGTTGGTCGTAATAACCAGGCATCATTGGATGATTGAAATGAAGCAGTGCAGGAATAAGGTTAAAAACTCGTTGGCCTTGCACATTCATCAACGCCAACGCACGATCAATGCGCTGTTGATTAAGATTGTCTAATCGTTGAATCAATGTTTGAGTGTAAGCCTGCAAGGTAAGTCCTTGGTTTGAGATTAAATGCACTTCTGTTTAGTTACTGAACGAATGCAGCAACAAAACGTGATCAATTTAACACTTTTACCCCTAATGGTAAAGCAAAGGAAGCCGCCAGACTGGCCAATTCCTTAATGACAAAAAGTTAAACTCACGGCGCCGTAGTGTCCTCTGTATTGACTATTTCTAATAATAGCCCATGTTTCAAATGAGATACCAATCACACTATTTTGGTGAACTTATGAAAATCTCTCAGCTATCAAAGCATGGAATGATCAAACAGTAAGAATTTTCGCCTCACAATGGTAGGATTAGGCTATTACAGAACCTATATCGGAAACACCATGACAAATTCAGCACCAATCCGTATCGCAACCAGAAAAAGCCCTCTTGCCCTTTGGCAGGCATACTTTGTAAGGGATGCTCTTCAAGCTGCTCACCCTGGTTTAGAGGTTGAGTTGGTAACTATGGTGACCAAAGGTGACATCATCCTAGACACTCCGCTTGCCAAAGTGGGTGGTAAAGGTCTGTTCGTAAAAGAACTTGAAGTGGCAATGCTAGAAGGTCGTGCTGACCTTGCAGTTCACTCAATGAAAGATGTCCCTGTCGACTTCCCTGAAGGTCTAGGTCTAGTGACGATTTGTGAACGTGAAGATCCTCGTGACGCATTCGTATCAAACACATACAACAACATTGATGAACTACCACAAGGTGCTGTCGTAGGTACATGTAGCCTGCGTCGTCAGTGTCAGCTTCTAGAATACCGCCCTGATTTGATCATCAAAGAGCTGCGCGGCAATGTTGGCACTCGTCTGGGTAAACTCGATGACGGCCAATACGATGCTATCGTTCTGGCAGCAGCAGGCCTTAAGCGTCTGGAACTAGAAGAGCGTATCCGTAGCTTTATCGAACCAGAGCAATCTCTACCAGCAGTAGGCCAAGGCGCTGTAGGTATCGAGTGTCGTCTTGATGATGAGCGTCTGATTAAACTTCTTGAGCCACTGAACCACCAAGACACAGCCGACCGCGTACTTTGCGAACGTGCAATGAACCTGACTCTGGAGGGTGGTTGCCAGGTGCCTATCGGTAGCTACTCACTATTAGATGGCGACAACATCTGGCTACGCGCACTTGTAGGTGAACCTGATGGTTCTAAGATGGTTCGCGGTGAGATCTCCGGTCCTCGTAAAGATGCTGAAGCACTTGGCGTTACTCTGGCTAATCAACTGCTGGATGACGGTGCGAGAGAAATCTTAACCAAGCTATACGCAGACCAAGAATAATCATGACTGTGTTGGTAACTCGTCCCGGTGTAGAGGGACAATCGCTTTGCCAACAACTAGCGGATGAAGGGATTCAAGCAATCCATCATCCGCTTATCCGTATCATTGATAATCCAGATTCGGATCACTTAAGCGACCAGCTTAGCAACAGCGATATCATCATCGCTGTCAGCCATCATGCCGTGACCGCGGCTCAAAATATCCTTTCTAAAACTTCGTCTGTTTGGCCTACTTCGCCGCTTTATCTTGGCGTTGGTCAAAAAACTGCGCACGTTTTAAGCAAAATCTGTAAACAAAAAGTAAACTATCCTCAAGTTAGTGATAGTGAACATCTTCTTCAACTTGCTGAACTTAGTGACGTAAAAAATAAATCCATTTTGATACTACGTGGGAATGGTGGGCGAGAGCTCATTCGGGATTCTTTGCTCAACCTAGGTGCACAAGTCTCTTATTGTGAGACCTACCGTAGAGAATATATTCCTATAAACGATCACAATACCTATCAAACATGGATAAACAAAAAAACGTCCAAAGTAGTCGTCACAAGTCAGGAACAACTGGAGTATCTGTGCTCCATTACCCCTGGTGAGTATTCTGCTTGGCTTTCAACGAGACATTTGTTTGTTCCAAGCAAGCGCATAGCACAACGAGCACAACAGCTCGGCTTCTCTAACGTTACGAATACTCAAAGTGCTGCGAACCAAATATTACTGGCTGCTCTCCAGCCCTAGCTAGAAACAGGAAATAAGCATGACAAGCAAAAAAAATAATGAGCATATTGAACCTGAACAGAACCAAGATACTCAGCCAGTAGCGACCAAAGACGAAAGTGCTGAATCAAAAGAAACAGAACCAAAGCTTGATGCTCCGGCATCGAATAAGACTCACAATGAGCAGCTTCAAGCCGATCACAAAGAACAGATTGAAAAAGCAGAAAAACAAGGCAAGCGCGGTGTGAAATTTGGCGCTATCGCTATCGCAATTTCTATTATTTTTAGCGGCGGTATTGCCTTCCAAATGCAGCAAAAAAGTGCTGAATATTCAGATCAAATCGCAGCACTTCAAGCCCAACTACAAAATACCCAATCAGCAGTAAATAAAGACCTGCAAGCTATCAAGCAAGAGACCATCCAAGAAGCGTCACATGCGGTAGAGAAAACTCAGGTTGTACAATCTCAACAACAAAAGAGCATTCAAAGCCTGCAGCTAGCGGTAGCCGATGTGAAAGGTCGTCGTCCAAATGACTGGCTGCTTGCGGAAGCTGATTACCTAGTAAAACTAGCTGGTCGTAAACTATTCCTTGAGCATGATGCGGTTACCGCAACCAAACTAATGGAAAGTGCCGATCAGCGTATCGCTGCACTTAACGATCCAAGCCTAGTATCTCTACGTCAGTCTATGACTAACGACATCACTAAGCTTCGTACTATCCCTCTGATCGACCGCGATGGTTTGGTCCTACGTATCACGAGCCTTCAGCAACAAGTCGATAAGCTACCTCTGGCGAATGCAATTCTTCCAGAGGCTGAAGTCGTCGAGAAGAAAGCTGTATCTCAAGACATCAATGATTGGCAAAGTAACCTGATGACGTCGATGAAAGACTTCTCAGAAAACTTCATCACTTTCCGTAGCCGGGATGGCGAGGTTATCCCTCTACTATCACCAGAACAGCACTTTTACCTACGTGAAAACATCAAAGGTAAACTGGAAACCGCGATTCGTGCGGTCTACAAAGAGCAAGGTGAAGTTTATAGCGCTGCTCTAAAGACAGCTAACGAGTGGTCTAAGTCGTACCTAAACCAAGATGACAATTCAGTTATCGAGTTTGAGAAGGCTATCAAACAGCTAAGCGAACAAAACATCACAGTTAAATACCCAGTGAAACTTGAGTCTCAGAATCAGTTGTCTGATGTGATTCGTGAACGTCTACGCCGTGAGGTGACAGTAATGACCTCGGAGGAGAAATAATGATTCGTTTAATCTTTCTTTTCCTCATTCTGGGTGCAGGTCTATTTGTCGGCACTCAATTTTCAGGTCAACAAGGTTATGTGCTGATCTCAATTGCCAATAAGACAATCGAGATGAGTGTTACCACATTGGCGATCTTTGTGATTGCACTTTTAGCGGCACTATTCGGCCTAGAATACCTA
>NZ_MCYD01000236.1:0-1765 GCF_002876325.1 Vibrio sp. 10N.261.52.A1 | reverse complement strand
TCTAAATATTGCTTAGCAATGATACATTTTAGCTCTCGGCTATATTTGGACATAAAAAGACCCCCAATAATTGGTGTCCAACTATTGGGGGTCAGTTCAAACAACCGGGCTTTGTTAATTGGATTTCGTCTTATCTAGTTTAGAAACCGCGGATATCCAATTCGTTGTTGATTAACACGACACACTGAGAAGCGAATAGCATGTTTGGACCTAAGCTGATTTTCTCTGTACCTAGGCGCTTTAAGCTGTTGTAGCTTTTCTTAGGCATAGGGATGTGATCAGTCAGAAGGAAACATGGGTTTTCAGCGATCTCTGCATCACGGATAAAGTCACCTTTTTTATCCATCATGTACAGCTGGTGGTCTTCAGCTAGCTCTTTAACAAGTTTTTCAAAACTCATAGTACGAACAGTAATGCCCGGCTCAACCTGACGCGTCTGTTCTTTAGTCATGCCTTGAGAAGCGTCAACCGCTCTTACTACCGCTGACAACAACGCCGACTCATGGAAACCACCAATGTTAGTGATCTCATTAGAATCGAATGTAATTGTACGTGAAAAGTCTTTAGTACTTTCTAATACAAGGTGTACGGTGACATTCTCGCGGTGAGACTGGGCAACGAAGATCGTGTTCATCAAAGTATGAGCCAAAATCTCAGTATGAGCATCTTGTCCAACGCCTTCTAAGATAAGTTTGCTCTCTGTAGGGGCTGCGCGAGCGCGTAATACAAATGAACGCATAGAATGTACCTTGTCAGTATGTGATAAAGCGAAACGAGCTTTAGCAACATGAATTGATGAATAACCAAAATTGTGGCGGTATGTAACTCTTTTCTATTAATGAAGTCAAATAGAGTTGCTTATAGCGCTAACTCCAAGAACTCAACGTATTAAATAGAGAATGACCACATTACAAGATGGTAAAGGTTGAAGCGACCGATTGTTTACATAGATAGTATGCACAAATTATTAGGTGGCTTGCATAAGGAAGTAGTCGATGAAGTTACGGAAAATAGATAAAGAAGAATATAGAAAGAAGATGAACCTGTTGTTGGTTGGTTTAGTTGGCTCACTTGCAGTGTTTGCTATCGTGTTCGGCACCATACTGATTGACTTATTTGGCACAACAAATTCAATTGCTGGTGAATCAACGGGCAATTTCCATTTAAACGTGCTTGGAGTGATCTTGTCTGTTGCGCTAAATGCTTTTATTGCGCGTCGTGTAAAAGGGCATGAATACTTTAAGGAAGCGGTGTATGTGTGGAACCTTAAACAAATCCATAATCAAATCTATCGTAAGCTCAAGCGTATTCAACCCAAAGCTGAACAAGGCGACCGAGACGCGCTGACCATCCTTTACTTCTATTACACCACGCAAAAACAGGTATACGACCTAGACAACAACACATTGACGATAAAAACAGTTCAGCAATCGCTAGATAAGATCTTAGAATTGAGCGAGAGATGGAGTATTGAACTAGATATAGAGGCTTTTTCGAAAGATCTAATCGCAAAGTTTTAAGTAATATGCCCATTATTGTATGAGCTTTGAGCGACTAAAGAGCCTTTTGACGCAAAAGTAGCCACTTAAGAAGGTTTTTTGAATTTTTATCGAAAAAGGGGTTGCCATGTTTTCGATGATCTCTATAATGCCGCCTCACTGACACGGCAGACGCCACAAGGCTTCAGCAGTAATCAGCAAGACGGAAAGTTCGAAATAAATTAATTTTAAAAAGTGTTTGACACTTAAGATTAAATCGCTAGAAT
>NZ_MCYD01000235.1:0-377 GCF_002876325.1 Vibrio sp. 10N.261.52.A1 | reverse complement strand
AGTGAAGTAGGGTGGTTGTAATCACTCTATAGATAAAATCAAGGCCTCGCGATTGCGGGGCCTTTTTGTGTTCGATAACGTAATCAAAACAAAGTGGCAGATACATGTCAGATTCGACTCATAATCCCCTCCTAACCTCCCCTTGGTTTACATCTCCAATCTCTTGTTGGTAATAGGACAGGGGAGGAACAGAATACCGATCGCTACGTGTGCTGAGATACATTGAGCGACAAAGAATGTTCTCCCCCTCGATCGTATATCTAAAGAGACCGGTGAACTCCATTTGAGGGGGAGCTAGAGGGGGAGGTTTTGGTTTAATAGAGCTGGTCAGACACTACCTTGATGAAAGCGGTCAAGTCAGTGAAGTAGGGTGGTTG
>NZ_MCYD01000234.1:0-702 GCF_002876325.1 Vibrio sp. 10N.261.52.A1 | reverse complement strand
TAGTAGGTGTGACCTGCCGCATAGGCAGCTAAGAATAGGCCAGGAAGAAAGCAACCTTCCTGCTGAACAAGCAGTAGATAATCAAAACCATTGAGTTTCGGCTTGATGGTTTTTCTTTTTAAAGTTGGTTAGAGCTTTATCTTGTTATACTGAACTTTAAATTGCTTCACACATAGGCTTGGCATTGATGGCTAAAGTCATGCTTTTAAAAGGAGTTTTTAGAGAACATGCAAGCAGAGCATAACTTATTTAAGGTTGTAGTGATTGACTATCATGCAACTGGTGAAGGCCGGCATGTCTTTATCAAAACAGGTACAGAGGTGTCAGTCAAAAAAGATGTAGGAGACTGGCTCTATGAAGGTGCTGATACATATACGGTAAAGTAATGGCTAGAACTTGATAAAGATTCAAGCTGTGATCAGTATAAAGACTCAAATATAGAAACGCTTAAAACCTTTGCTCCTGTATTGTGTGACGCGATGAAAAATGGTCTCCCAATGACTGTTGATGTAGAGTTTCACTGGAATGAGAGTTAAAAAATCCATAGCACAGAAAACCCAAGGCGAGTCGATGGGGCATTTAACCCATGACACTTTATTGTCCAGGAGTGCTCCTCTTTAGTTTAGTGCATAAATTTATAGACTTCTGTTACCTAAGTTATCCGAATGCCTCCCCAAAATAGTTATTAGAGATGTATTGAGA
>NZ_MCYD01000233.1:0-1070 GCF_002876325.1 Vibrio sp. 10N.261.52.A1 | reverse complement strand
ACGCTATTGTTCTTCGAATCAGGAAACCATAAAAATTATAATTTCTTTGTGTCAAAAGGTTAGTCGAATCATGAAACTACATTTCGAAAATATTGTTTCGTTCATTGCAGTAGTTGAAGAAGGTTCATTTAGCTCTGCTGCTCGCAAACTAGGAAAATCACAATCGACAGTTAGTACAGCTGTACAAAATCTAGAATCAGACTTGGGTTTCAATGTATTTAATAGAGAACACTCTAAAGTTTGGTTAACCAAAAAAGGAGAACGTCTATTCCAATTATCTTTGCCTGTGGTGTCGAAGTATCGGGACTTAGTGACCGTTGCTCAACAAATGAATATTTCAGACCAAATCGTTTACCGAGTCGGTATCGACCCACTGGTGTTTGATAAAAATGTAAAGAGGACATTACTGGCATTTTCAGAAGCATTCCCAAACGTGGACTTATTGGTCGTCACCAAACCCAGTTTCGTTTTAGGTAACTATATCAATGAAGGTAAGATAGATTTAGCGCTAGGTAACCCCTACCACAAGACAAGTTATGACTTCAATGTAGAGGAGTTATTTCACGTTAACTGCTGGTGGGTCGCTCATAAGGATTTGGGGCCTATAAAGTCTCATGCACCATCTCAGCGAGTTCTATTAATGGATGGGTGTGAAGAACTGCTTAACTTATCGACTATTGCAGCATATAACCTTTGGCGACTGGATGATTTAGATACCATCATCGATTTATGTAATGCTCAAAAGGGCATCGCATTCTTACCTAGCTTCCTGATCGATAGTCATGTAAAAGATAACAAACTTAAGGTCATTACAGACCACCCTGATTTTTTTGGTAAACGAGTTATTGCTTCCCTTTTCTGGCAAATACATTCTGACTTTAGCTTGTTTAATCAATGGATAAAAAAAGAACTGAAATCTAGCACTAACTACCAACAAACATTTATTGCCGATTTGGCTCAATAACGCCCTCTTATAATCGGGTAATTATGCTCTAGTACATTCAACTTCTTCGGAATTGGTATTAATAAAACCAAACATCTTGATATAGTGTCGCAATAAAACATAAACT
>NZ_MCYD01000232.1:0-402 GCF_002876325.1 Vibrio sp. 10N.261.52.A1 | reverse complement strand
AGCTTAAACAGTTAGATAAAAATCAAAACGCTGGTAAATTTTGTTTGCCAGCGTTTTTCCATAGTGAACATAAGGAATTAGTCATAATGAATAAAGTTAGTGTAGTCGTATTATCATTATTTTTGGGAGCTTGTAGTTCACTCGATTCACAAAGTAATTTTGCAGATTCAGTTGCTGATGTACAGCCCAAAGGTGGTTACATTAAAGTAACCGGTCAATCTTACGTAGCAGAAAATAGAGCAAATGTAGGCGCAGACATTCTCAAGTCGTCGCTTTACTTTACATACAATAAAGAAGTAACACCGAATACAGCCCCAGAATCTTCAATTACTATGGACGTGAGTTACTTCCAAAGTTATAAAGAGTACGAAACGGTTAGTTTTTTTGGCAAGACGATAGAAC
>NZ_MCYD01000231.1:0-373 GCF_002876325.1 Vibrio sp. 10N.261.52.A1 | reverse complement strand
ACCCAACATTGATACTGACCAGGTCGGTATGTGATTGCAAAAGATGAACTGAAAAGCTCGCCCTCTAAAAAAGGGCGAAAGTAGAACGGATTGTAATCAGCAATGCTGTTGAACTTGAAGCAAAGTTCTTGGACTGATTTAAACTTAGTACCAAAGTTAACATTACCACGCTGGTTTGCCGCAAACTCGAGTTCAGGATAAGGTATTTCTATTGGGAAACCGTTGTCCATTTGTGCTTTGGCAGTTAGCTCAATAGCTGCATTGGCAGAAGTCGCAAGCAACAGAGACGCGCAAAGGATCTGTTTTTTCATAATATATATTAGCCTAACTTGTTGTTTTAATGAGCTTGCTTAATATATTTACATTTTTTACA
>NZ_MCYD01000230.1:0-558 GCF_002876325.1 Vibrio sp. 10N.261.52.A1 | reverse complement strand
TTTTTAGTTATCTAAACGCAAACTTTATAACCTTGGAAGAGCTGTCGAGCGTAACCAATATCGACTTAAACGAGATTAGACAGTATCAAACAGAAAGGCTGATGCCATTAGCATCCTACAACTTGGATGTTGAACTCAAATGTAACTCATTTTTTGGTGAACATAGCGAAAAAGGCGTCACAGAGTATTATGCAAAAGGATATGTATCTTGGCTAAGCATCGTACACTCGCTAAGAAATAAAGAATGTGTGCTTGATGAGTTTACTCGTCGTTATCTTAAAACAATCTCTACTTTGAAAGATGTCACATGTGAGTCTGGTTGTTCGGGGTTGAGCGAAATAATCACGGAAAAGTGGGAACACTTTTTACAAGGTACTTACGGGGTTTGTACGAAAACGGGGCTTCCAGAGGATATTGCATCTAAGGGGATTGCTGTTAGTCAAATTGAGGAATTATTAGGACACGGAGAACTTAATAGTAGTGAGATTAAACGCCTAGAATACTTTGTGAATCTGCTTGATAGCGTTAGCTCTCCTTTTGCTCCACATGAAAGGCTAA
>NZ_MCYD01000229.1:1140-1396 GCF_002876325.1 Vibrio sp. 10N.261.52.A1 | reverse complement strand
ACGCTCACCACCAGAAAGGTGTTCAATCTTAGCGTCCCACTCAGGAAGACGAAGTGCGTCTGCAGCGCGCTCTAGAGCTGCTTCTAGGTTGTGACCATCTTTTGCTTGGATAAGCGCTTCTAGTTCGCCTTGCTCTTTTGCTAGTGCATCGAAATCTGCATCTGGTTCAGCATAAGCCGCGTAAACTGCGTCGATACGTTTAAGTGCATCAGCAACATCAGAAACCGCTTCTTCTACGATTTCACGAACCGTTTTT
>NZ_MCYD01000229.1:0-393 GCF_002876325.1 Vibrio sp. 10N.261.52.A1 | reverse complement strand
ATTTCACGAACCGTTTTTGATTCGTCTAGTACTGGTTCTTGAGGTAGGTAACCTACGTTAAGACCTTGTTGTGCACGAGCTTCGCCATCGATATCAGTATCAATACCAGCCATGATACGTAGTAGGGTAGATTTACCTGAACCATTTAGACCCAAAACACCGATTTTAGCGCCAGGAAAAAAGCTAAGAGAAATGTCTTTAAGAATTTGACGCTTAGGTGGAACAGTTTTGCTCACCCGAGACATGGTATATACGTATTCAGCCATTGCCGATCGATCCTAATTATTGTTCAAAATTGTTAGCTATTTTATACCAATATCCCTAAAGATGTTACTCCTAGGAAAGAAAAGCCATTCTTGAACGAATCCTTACTTACTATTGTCACATTGGTTA
>NZ_MCYD01000228.1:0-822 GCF_002876325.1 Vibrio sp. 10N.261.52.A1 | reverse complement strand
CGCTAAAGCTCGTGGCGCGAAAATCTACGGTGAGATCGTAGGCTACGGCGCAACTTCAGACGGTTACGACATGGTTGCTCCTTCTGGTGAAGGCGCGGTTCGTTGTATGAAGATGGCAATGCAAAACGTTGATGGCGTTGACTACGTGAACACTCACGGTACTTCAACTCCAGTTGGTGACGTGAAAGAGCTAGGTGCTATCCAAGAAGTATTTGGTGGCAATAGCCCAGCAATCTCAGCAACTAAAGCGATGACAGGTCACGCTCTAGGTGCAGCTGGCGTACACGAAGCTATTTACTCAACGCTAATGCTAGATAACGGCTTCATCGCTCCAAGCATTAACGTTTCTAACCTAGACGAAGCAGCTGCTGGCCTAGACATCGTAACTGAAGCTCGCGAACAAGAGCTAACAACAGTTATGTCTAACAGCTTTGGTTTCGGCGGTACGAACGCAACGCTAGTAATCAAAAAATACCAAGCTTAATTAGGCTTGAGTTAGATAGACAAAGGTTAATTGTTAACGGGTGACGCGAGTGCAGTTTCAACTCGCACAGGAAATCTATTAACCATGACCCACAGAACAAAGCTTTCTGAACACAGGTTTAGAAATGGAAAGGTTTCCAGAGCTTGATCAGTAGTGGTTTTAGTCAGTATTGGTCGAACAGACGCAGACTCTGTCTCCTGGAGAGCGAGATAGGATCCTTTTGTTCTGGATGTTTGCCCGATTGTTAATTCAATCGGGCATTTTTCGTTTTAGGCTTGAGTAGTAAAAGTTGAGTGGGGTAATTAATCCTTATCTCAACAAGCCTTTATTCATAATGT
>NZ_MCYD01000227.1:0-290 GCF_002876325.1 Vibrio sp. 10N.261.52.A1 | reverse complement strand
GCGTTAAGTGGGAATATTCACGACAGCTTAGATGAATTTAATATAGCTAAAGTACTTAGTGATGCTACGAGAGAGGTAGAGATCTACCATGCTTGTTCTCAAGGTGATGATAAAGCTGCTTTTCGTTTAGCTTTGGTGAAAATGACAGCAATATCTGATGAGATGAGCGCTTCATTGGATTATTTGGATGAAACCTTCGACCAAATATTATTAAAAAATAATATACCTAAGAAGGTTCTGATCCGAGATGAGTCTAAGGATGGTCTAGAGTTTCAGGTAATGGATACCAT
>NZ_MCYD01000226.1:0-6833 GCF_002876325.1 Vibrio sp. 10N.261.52.A1 | reverse complement strand
ATTTTCGCATAAAAAGCTGCTTGTCTGGTGATCAACCTAATCGGGGTAATTTGATTAAGGATCAACGGATATGACCGAGACAGCATTTATTAATTACGTGAATCAATTTGGTGAGCATCAAAAACGTTCTATGTTCGGAGGTATTGGCCTCTTTCAAAATGACGCTATGTTTGCCTTATTGAGTGAAGGTTGTTTATTCATTAGAGGTGGTAAGTCATTAGATAAAAAACTGGCAGATCTTGATTGTGAAAAGTATCGCCATGTGAAAAAACAGACAACAGCAACCGTAAATTACTACGATATTACTGACCTGTTCACATGCGAACATCCTGAATTGGATAGCATTATTCGTACTTCTATCGATAATTCAATTCAGCAGCGCAGCTTCAAGAAGTCATCTGCTAGCCGTAGATTAAGAGATCTTCCTAACATGCAGCTTACGTTAGAGCGCATGGTGAAAAAGGCGGGTGTCGACGATGTTTCTATGTTTATGCAGTTAGGCGCACCAGAAGTATTTAATAAGGTTCGCAAAGCGTACGGAAACGATGTTGACCTAAAACTACTTTGGAAATTCGCGGGTGCGATTGATGGTATCCACTGGAAACTATTACAAGAACCACGCAAGCAGCAATTACTAAAGAGCTGCCACTAAAGAAGTCGTCCTTATATGCTTGAAGTTACAGTTTATAAATAAAAACCGAGGAATAAATCCTCGGTTTTTTTGTTTGTGTCTCGACTAAAGAGACTGAGTATTCTCTTAGAACCCGAAGGCTCGAACTCGTCAGCTAAGTATTAGTACTTGAAGCGAGCTGTGAACATTAGCTGATCACCGTAGAAGTCGTTGATACGAGCTTCAGCGCCGATAGAGAATAGCTCTGTAGAGTGGAAACGTGCGTAAACAGAACCGATCCAATCATCGTTGTCATCGATAGAAACGTAACCACCTTTACCACCAACTTCTAGTTGTGGACCAAGCCATTGGCGAACACCAATGTTCACTTCCATGCCAATGTCAGTAGAGCTTGTATTTTCAGGTTGAACGATGCGCGCTAGCATTTCACCTGTTAAGTCAGCCCAGTTGTTGATTGGAGCGTGGAAACCAAGACCAACAGCAGAGTCGAAATCACTTTCAAATTCTGAATCAATGCGCGCAATTGCGTGAGCATTCGGGTGGATAGACTTACTGAACGCGCCACCAAATGTAACAGGGCTAGCACCGATACGTGCTTCGAAGTAATCGTAGCTGAAGTTGCTCATTACTTGTGGTTGTTCTTCGACAGCTAGCGCTTGGCTCGAAGCCAACAGCATAGCGGTAGTAAGTAGTATTTTGCGCATAACGACCGTAAACCTTTATTAGTGTTAATTCCTTTGGCTTGAGAGAAATCGACAAACCATAAACATCGAGATAGTTTAATCTAACTCACGGAAAAGTAATCCATTAAAATGTAAATCCTTAATCATTTAGTTAAAAAATAAACAAATTAAGGGTCAGTCTGCTACGTAGATCTCATGTTTTAGAGCAAATAAGAAAACGAGATGAGTAAATCATCCAAATTTTATATGTATCCATTGGCGTCTTATATTGACTGCTGTTTATCTCATTGCCCTTCAAACGTTAATTGTTAACGTTATTCTCCAAAGCTTGTGCGCTTGTCTGCCATCGAGGTAAGGATGCGCTCTGTATCAAGAATGGAAGTCCAATTCAGTAGCTGTTTATCGTTGGCAATTACGTAATCGGTTAGCTGCTGAGTAATGGTATCTCTGAGCTGATCACCTTGCCAAGGTTTCGAAATATAGAAATCGAGGGCCGCGTTATTAATGGCCGTTACCGTATCTTCAAGCCCCGCTTGCCCGGTGAGCAGCAGCTTGCGCGTAGGCTTTGTAGAGTCGTGCTGGTTAAGTTCTATAAGAAAATCGATACCTGTTTTTTCCGGCATGATGTGGTCGCACAAGATCAGAGCGAGCTGAATACCACCTTGTCCCATCTCTTTAATCACTTGCTTGGCTTCATCCACTGATTCTGCGCCCTCAACCACAAAATTATCTTCAAACATCGTTAAATCTTGAAGCACACTATTGAGCACTTCTGGTTCATCATCGACACATAAAATTAAGTACTTATTCATGAGGTGCTCCTTCTTGTTTGAACGGCAGCCATACTTGCATGTGAGTGTGGCTTCCAACCTCAGACTCCACCAAAATAAATCCTTGATGGGCCGAAACGATCTGTTGAGAAATAGATAACCCAATCCCTAAACCAAAGTTACCTTCTTTTTTGGTCGTGAAATTAGGGTTGAAAATAGAATGAATGTCTTCTTTAGCGATTCCAATGCCTGTGTCTGATATCTGCACCACTAGAAACGTTTGATTGTCTTTATTCTGTTGTGAAGTGGAGATAGAAACCTTGCCTCGCTCTGGAATGGCATCGAGTGCGTTAGAAAGAAGGTTGGTCCAGACTTGTTGCAACGCCAGTGATTGGCAGAGCAAAGGGGGTAAGCTGGTGTCGTAGTGCTTTTCAAGTTGATGGTGTTTTAAGCGGTTTTCAAAGATCACCAAAGTGTCTTCGATGCCTTCGTGTATGTCTGTGTAATGGCGAAGCTCATCGTCTTCACGTGCATAGCTTTTTAGGCTCTTAACCATGTCGGCAATGCGCTTGCTACAAACTTGAATGGATCGGATAGAGTTGCCGACGTAATGGTAATGCTCTAAGTCGTTGAGTAACTCTTTACCCGCAACAGGGGACTCTTTTAGGGTCTCTAAAACCTTAGCATCTTGGCTTAAATTCAATCTCACCGCTTTTTTTGCTAGGGCACGATCATCTATGGTCGATGCTAAATGTTTTACCAGTTGTCTCTCCTGAGAAGTGGAGAGCGGTTTGGCTAATTTTGAACACGCCAGCACCTCTGTTCCTTTATTGGATTCGGGAACTGCGAGGTTCTCGAGTATCTGGTCTAGATGCTCTGATAGCGTTTCAATACTTCTCATAATTGCCGCTATGGGGTTATTAAGCTCATGCGCGACACCAGCGACAAGTTGCCCAAGCATGGCCATTTTCTCTTTTTCAATCAATTGCTGGTGTGCAGACTCCAGTGATTCAAGTGTTTGTTGAAGCTTGATTTTGTTGGTGATACTACGTTGTAAGCGGCGATTAAAATGACGGAGCAGTAGGTTAGTAAACAAAGGCAGCAAAGTATTATTGGAATGCATCACCTGAGCAAAACTCTCTTTATCAAGTTTAATAACTCGAGTTGGGGTGAGAGTGATCCCAGTAGAGAAAGAAGGTTCGCCCGTCACAAATGACATTCCACCAACGATGTTGCCTTTAGAGTGACGCACGACCTCTCGCTGCTGTCCTAATTCATCTTTCTTGTAGAGAGCGACTTCACCCTCAATGATCAACCACAAGAAGCGATTATCTTCTCCTTCAACCGTTAACAAATGCTCTGGTGAGTAATCGCGAATCGCTCTGGTCTTGTCATCTTTAGAGAAGACCTCTTGCAAGGCATTGAAGACACGTTCAGCGAGCGCATTGTCTGAGAGCTGGTGGTAATCGTGAATAAAACCTGATTGAAAAGATTGAATCTTTTGTTCTATGTGTGCTCTTAATAAGCGCTGTTGATCTAACGCATCACTATAAGACAACAGGTTTTCAGAGTCGTATTGGATAACAAAAGACGTCAGCTCCTTTTGAGCCGACTTGAAGAGAACCTTATCCTGAACCGGTTTCGTTAGGCAGTGATTCAGCCTGCCTTCGTTTACCGCTGTTAGAATGGATTGAATGTCTGACGACGCGCTGACCAAAATGGTTCTAGCAGTATTACTATGAGGAAGCTGTTCAAGTTCAATAAGAAACTGCACGCCATTAAATTCAGAGTGATGGTGAGTGATCACCAAAGCGACCGTTTGGTGGTTGTCATGGATGTCTTCCAATGCGTGGTGCGCATCTTCAATGTTCTCGGCGGTGTAGATATCGAACACACGAGACAACGGAGCTAATTCCGTACGGATGCGCTCGATGCTAACTGGATTATTGTCCAAACAGATAACAGCGTATTGATTCACAGTTTCCCCTTAGTAGTCGCAACGCTTCTAGCCTAGCAAGAACTGTTGATTAAGGATGAGAGCTAGCCGTTAATTTGCTGAGTGATTTGAAGTATCGAGCAATAGACTGATTTAACTCAATGTTTCTTGTTTGCGACTGATGGGTTAGACTGAAAAAAAACAAACACATGTAGAAAGAGAACTCATGGAACAGTTAAGAAAAATTGGCGCAATTGGCGGCGCAATCTCATTGGCTCTTTGTTGGCCTCTAGCGGTTGGGCAAATTGGACAAAATGCGATTACTGATGGCGTTGCAAAACTTAACAATTCGAGCATTCAAGCTGAGATCGTTGAGTACGATAGAGGTTACCTTTCTTCTAATGTAACCACTCGCATCACTGTGACGGATGAAAACTTAAAAGAACAACTTGCGATTGATGGCTTAGCAAGTGAGTTTGTCGTTAATAGTGCGGTTAGCCATGGTTTGGTTAGCCTTAACGCTGTTTCGACGTTAGACAATGCAGACATCCTGCCACTGACTTTAACGACGAGCACAGAGCTGAACGGCAATACGGATTTCGACTTCGAGCTAAGCCAATTCAATCATCAAGGTACTGATGAGAATGGCACCTCGGTGTCTATCACTAAATCGAACCTGAGCGGTCACGCTACTGTCTTAGGCCAAGTGGATTACCAGCTTTCTATCCCTTCTGTTCAAATCGATTTTGAAACGGGTGAAGAGGTGACACTGTCAAACCTGAAAGGTACGGGTTCAGGCCAACAAGCTAAAGGTTACTGGCTAGGCACGCAGAACTTCACGATTGATAGTTTCTTGATTTCAGATTCGGCAATGCAGCCATTTATGACTATCGAGAACTCAACCTATGACTTTGAATCTCACCTAGATGAAGCAACTAAGCGTCTACGCAGCAACCTTAAACTGGATATCGCTAATATCGAGACGAGTGAAGGGCAAGTGAACAACTTAAACGTTGATTTCGAAATGTCTAAACTCGATAGCGAGTCGTTCGAGAAAATCTTTGAGATTTACCAGTCTAATCCTGTTCTAACACAAGAAGACGTTGCTGAGATCATCCCATTCATCGACATTCTGTTTGCTAAGGGCTTCGACCTTTCAATGAACAACATGTCACTAGAGTTAGGCAAAGGCCAGTTTGAATCGAAGTGGTTGGTGAGTGTTCCTGAAGGTACAGAAAACATCAGCAGTAACCCGTCAATGATTATGCCTGCACTAACGGGTAATCTTCACTCGAGTTTCTCAAATGGGCTTGTAGAAGAGTACCCATTCATTCGTGAAGGTATCGATGAGTTGATCGTGATGGAAATGATCAAAGAAACGGACAAGGGTTACGAAATCAGCGCTGACCTAAAAAATGGAAACCTAGTGTTTGAAAATGGACAAGAAATTCCACTAATTGCACTACTTATGCCGGCTTTTGTTCAATAAAACTGAGTAGGCAAGAATACTCATAGGGCAATTTAGCGCATTAAGTTAAAGATTTTGTACTGTACGAAACAAAAGAGGTCATAAGACCTCTTTTGTTGTTTTTATGTTGAGTAAAACATGGTATTACTTGCATAGTTATTATTTAGCAGGAGCAATCATCCCCATGGAACTTACATTAGATAACGTATTCAATTTTAGTGCTGGCCCAGCGGCTTTGCCTAAGCCAGTAATGAAACAAGCACAAGCTGACTTCATTGATTGGAACGGTTTAGGCACTTCCGTTATGGAAATCAGCCATCGCAGCAAAGAATTTATTAAAGTTGCCGATGAGTCTGAGCAAGACCTACGTGATCTTCTGAACATCCCAGACAACTACAAAGTTCTGTTCTGTCAGGGGGGCGCTCGTGCTCAATTCGCCGCTGTGCCTTTAAACCTTCTTGGTGATGCAACAAAAGCAACTTACATTGATGCGGGCTACTGGGCTGAAAGTGCGGTTGCTGAAGCAAGTAAGTACTGTGAAATCGATGTGTTCAATGCAAAAACGACAGTCGATGGTAAAGCTGCTGTGGTGCCAGCAAAAGACTGGAAAATCGATCCTGAATCGGCTTATGTTCACTTCTGCCCGAATGAAACCATCGATGGCATTGAGATCAGTGAACTTCCACAAACCGACAAGCCTATTGTTGCTGATATGTCATCTAACATCTTGTCTCGCAAGATCGATGTGTCTCAATATGGTGTTATTTATGCCGGTGCGCAGAAGAACATTGGCCCTGCGGGTATCTGTATCGCTATCGTACGTGATGATCTGCTTGATCTTGCAAATGACGTATTGCCAAGCATTCTTAACTACAAAGTGCTGGCTGAAAAAGACTCTATGTTCAACACGCCACCAACTTACGCTTGGTACTTGTCTGGTCTTGTTTTCAAATGGTTGAAGGCTCAAGGCGGTGTTGAAGCTATGGAGCGTGTGAACCAAGAAAAAGCAGCACTACTTTACAACGCGATCGACGATTCTGATTTCTATAAGAACGAAGTGCACGCAGCAAACCGTTCAAGAATGAACGTACCGTTCCAACTTGCGAAACCTGAGCTAGATGCGAAGTTCTTAGAATTGGCTGACGCTGCTGGTCTTAAGTCACTGAAAGGTCACCGAGCTGTAGGTGGTATGAGAGCATCACTTTACAATGCGATGTCTTTAGAAGGTGTGCAAGCGCTTGTCAGCTTCATGAAAGATTTCGAAGAGAAATACGCTTAAATCTGTCTACCCGAGATTAAACATTTAAAAGAGGAGCTAACGGCTCCCCTTTTTTTTTTTTTTTTT
>NZ_MCYD01000225.1:0-7309 GCF_002876325.1 Vibrio sp. 10N.261.52.A1 | reverse complement strand
GCTTTCGTCGTTTCTAGGCTATGAGCTTTTGCTCTTCGACTAACAAATCCCAGCCATTTCAACTTAAGTTATCTCAGACTTATAATCGGTATCGTTATTTTTCCCATACCCCCTCTTGTTTAAACATAGGCTTCTTTGATTAGTGCATGGATAGAACTACTTTGCTGCTTATTAGGATGCTTAGCCTACGACTTGGCTCTAATCAGTTTTAGATTAAGTTCATTGCTATTACTGAGGACTATATGGGTTAGTTCGCCATATTAAACCGATAAGCCTATACGCCTATTCGTGTTAGGAATGCATAGGCTTCAGCTTACGGTGTTTGGTCTTGCAGGTTCTAGCTACAAGCTTATCGGTCATCTGTTACTTGGTGTATGCGGTAGTACAACGTTAGTTTTTGCTTGATGGTCAAGTAACACGACACCTTAATGCTGTCCATAGTCCCGGTCTGACCGAATACGACTATAGCTCTTCTGTCCCAAACTGTTGTTTCCTCCTTAGGCAGAAGATAGAAGGGGCGTAGAAGCCCAACTTATCTATCTGGCTCTTACAAATACAAAAACGCCTAGCGTTTGCTAGGCGTTGGTAAATTATGTCTTGAGTACGTTCACTAGAGTATTTGTTTAAGTACTCTGTCAGCTTTTACTCGCGTGATCTTGCGAATCAGCTTTTGAACTTCTTCTGGGTAGCTATCTACTTTGTCTAACTGTTTATAAGTACAAATAAGCTGAGTGTGTTGAAGAATATTATCTACTTCAGCTTGGAACTTGTCAGTTAGGTGGTGATAGTTATCTTGGATAAAGATGCCGTTCTCTAGGTCTAATTTCCAAGCTCTTGGGTTTAGGTTATTACCAGTAAGCAGCATGTAGCGCTTATCGACCCAAATGCCTTTTAGGTGGAAGCTGTTAGAGTCGTGTCGCCAAAGTTGAATCGATAGGTTACGGCTTGCAATATGTGCTTCATTGGCTTTAGCAAAGCGACGTAAGTTCAGTTCATAAAGGTATGGTAGACCACCGATCGTTTTAAACTCTTCTTCTGGAGAGATGAAGAAATCATTCGCCGTTTTGTCACCAACAACAATACTGACCTTTACACCACGCTTAAGCGCCTTCTTAACTTCTTTAGCTAGGCTAGGAGGGAAATTAAAGTAAGGAGTACAAATGAAGATCTCGTCTTTAGCCTGAGCGACCAGTTGATTAATGCCTTGGTTAAGACGATTGCGTCGTTTGCCAATGCCTACTAACGGCGTTACGGCTACTTGCTCTGGTGAAACTTCCTGACCATCAAATTGGTACTGAGATCTGGCTAGAGATGCACGAAACTGGCGGATCGCTGGCTTTAGTTCTTTAGTTGCTGGTTTATTCTTGTCTGCTAAGTCGTAGACAGCGCTATCAGAGATCATTTGCTCATGAACGTAGGCAAACATTGAGTCTGCCAGTGCTGCGTTGTTTAAAACATGGTAGCGGTCAAAGCGATAACGGTCGTGATAGTTCAAGTAGATGTTGTTAAGGCTTGCACCACTGTAAATCACGCTGTCATCAACGATAAAGCCTTTTAAGTGCAATACACCAAAGACTTCTTTACCGCGAACAGGAATGCCGTAGACAGGGACTGGGTGCTGATACTTTTCAGCAAACTCTTTGTACATGGCTGCATTGCCTTCAGAAGACTCTGCACCAATCAGTCCGCGTTGAGCCCTATGCCAATCAACACAAACGCTCACGTCTAGATCTGGATTCTTTTGTTTTGCTTCATATAAGGCAGTTAGGATCTCACGGCCAGCCTCATCATCCTCAAGATATAAAGCGACTAAGCTAATGCGGGTCGTTGCGCGAGCTATCTCATCAAGTAGACGAATTCGAAACTCTTGCGCTGATAGTAGTACTTCAAACTTATCAGGATTCTGCGCTATGGTTGGCAACTGTATGAATGGATTCCTACTGGCAATCATATTGACTGTTTTACCTTAAAAATATGCAAAATTGCGAACCTTTAATTTTACCAAAGGCATAGCCCCAAATACTAGATAATCGAGGCATTCTCTAACAATTTTGCTGATATTGCATAGGAATGAGATCTTTTCCGCTATTTGAATAACGCTCATATAAAACCCGTAAGGCGTTCGGTAGCTGTTTAGAATCGATCTGCACAAATTGGTGCCGAGTGTAGAAGCTCGTAAGGTGCGCATAGGCAAAGCAGTAATCGTTCTCTGTGAGTGTGTGTTTTGCACAGTACTCCATTAGCTGGGAACCTAACTGTTTACCGCGATGTTGCTTCGAGATCGCCATACCTGTCAGTAAGCGCGAGTCTTCTATCGTACGGAAACGGACGACACCACAAAGTTCGTCATCAAGTAAGAGTGAATAAATTAACTCACTTTTATTGGCTTTCCCTGTTGGGTAGTGCTCTTTATAGAAGCGTTTAACAAGGGGAACCTTTACTGGGTCTAATTGAGTAATGATGACATTGTTCATTCAGTCACTGCGCCACTGGTTTATCTGCTGTAGAATGAACGCAGTGTAAGTTAATTGAATATCGTCATGCAATTCCATCTCAATGCTAGTTTAAAAAACGTTCATACCTTTTCTATTGATCAAAGTTGTGATGCTTTGGTTGAAGTGACCACGATTGAAGAGTTGGTCTCGGTTTATCAGGACCCTAAATGGCAATCTACGCCTAAGCTGATGCTAGGAAAGGGCAGTAACATGCTTTTCACTGAGCATTTTGCAGGCCTTGTCATTATCAATAAGCTGTCTGGTATTACCTTAACGGAGTCGGATAACAATCATTTACTCCATGTTAATGGTGGTGAGGATTGGCCAAGCTTAGTTAAATGGACCGTGGAGCAAGGTCTTGGTGGGTTAGAAAACCTAGCCATGATTCCGGGTTGTTCTGGCTCAGCGCCTATCCAGAACATTGGTGCTTATGGAGTTGAGCTACAGGATATATGTGAATACGTCGATATTCTTTGTCTGGATACTTATACAGTTAAGCGATTAAGCAAAGAGGAATGTCTCTTTGGTTACCGAGATTCGATTTTTAAACACGCCCTGTACGGCAAAGCTATTGTGGTCGCGATTGGCTTAACTTTAGCGAAAGCATGGCAGCCATGTAATCACTATGGCCCCTTGAAAAGTCTGTCTGAAGAGACACTTTCACCTCAAACGATATTTAATGAAGTATGTGCTATCCGCTCGAGCAAATTGCCAGACCCTGCTGTTCAGGGTAATGCTGGCAGCTTCTTTAAAAACCCGGTGATCAGTAAAGATCATTTTGATCGCTTGCAGTCTGAGTATCCAACGATTGTGGGCTATGCGAGTGAGAATATGATCAAAGTCGCTGCGGGTTGGCTGATCGATCAATGTCAGTTTAAAGGTGTTAATCAAGGTGGCGCTCAGGTTCATCCAAATCAAGCACTTGTGATCATCAACTATGATGAGGCGACGGCCGTTGATGTGCTTAAGTTAGCAGAACGAGTTCGTCAGGCTGTGCTAGATAAGTTCGATATTCGCCTGGAACATGAGGTTCGCTTTATGGGAAGAGATGGTGAGACAAATCTCGACAAGGCTTTGGAGGCGTTAGTATGAGAGAGCACAGCACTAAGCTAGCACTGTTAAAATGCCTTGCTGATGGTGAGTTTCATTCTGGTGAAGACCTCGGTGAGGTGATTGGGGTATCTCGAGCCGCTATAAGCAAGCACATCAAGGGTATTCAAGAGTGGGGTTTGGATATCTACCGTGTACAGGGTAAAGGCTACAAGCTAGCGGACCGATTGGACATGCTGGACCATGAGCGACTATCTGCTGCTAATAGCAACGCATCTCTTGAACTGATCCCTATTATAGGTTCGACCAACCAACACCTGTTAGATCGCACCAATGAGCTAGAATCTGGCTCGGTTTGTGTTGCTGAATACCAAGCCTCTGGTCGCGGTCGTCGTGGCAGAGAGTGGGTGTCACCATTTGGAGCCAACTTATACCTTTCGATGTACTGGAGACTCGACGCTGGGATGGCAGCTGCGATGGGCCTAAGTCTTGTTGTCGGAGTTGCGGTTGTTGAGGCTTTGGAAGAGATGGGCGTTGAAGGCGTGAAGCTCAAATGGCCTAATGACCTTTACCATAACGATAAGAAACTTGCGGGTATCTTAGTTGAGCTGTCTGGCCAATCTGGCGGTGCCGCTCATATTGTCATTGGTTTAGGGCTTAATCTTTCAATGGACCCTTCAACCTCTGGTATTGGTCAACCATGGACCTCGCTTAAAGAAGTGTGTGATGGTCAGGTGCCTGATCGTAATCAGCTTGCACAATCCCTGATTAACGCTTGGGACAAAGCACTGGTTGATTATGAAATGAAAGGGATGTCGAACTTTGTTGAGCGTTGGAATCGCTTGGATAATTTCTTAGGTCGCAATGTGAAGCTGATTATTGGACCTAGAGAAATTGAAGGTGTCGTACAAGGTATTGATGAGCAGGGTGCTGTATTGCTTAAAACCGAGAATGGTATCGAAAGCTATATCGGCGGTGAAATCTCACTGAGGAAGGGTAGCTAAGACCTTCCTATTTTCTTAGTAATACTTCTTCAACCATGTGATCTGCACCTTTTCGTAGGATCAGGTGCGCTCGCTCTCTGGTTGGAAGGATGTTCTTCTCTAAGTTCAACCCATTGATTGAACTCCAGATCCCTTCTGCTTTATCCAATGCCGCTTGGTTCGATAATTTAGTGTAATGACTAAAGTAAGAGCCCGGCTTGGTAAATGCCCCTTCTCTAAACTTCATAAAGCGGTTGATATACCACTCTTTGATTTGCTGGCTGTCTGCATCCACATAGAGTGAAAAGTCCAGGAAGTCAGAAATGAACACTCGGTGTGGCTCGTGTGGGTAGTTCATTCCACTCTGCAATACGTTAAGGCCTTCAATGATCAATACGTCAGGTAGGTCAACACACTTAACATCATCAGTAATGTTGTAGGTTAGATGTGAGTAGACTGGCGCTGTGACGTTTCTTTTGCACGCCTTGACGTCTGAGACAAAATTCACCAAGCGCTTAATATCGTAAGACTCAGGAAAGCCCTTTTTACTCATCAACCCTTTTTCTTCTAACACCTCATTTGGGTATAGAAAGCCATCGGTGGTGACTAGCTCGACTTTTGGATGGTTTTCCCAACGAGAGAGTAGGGCCTTAAGTAGACGCGCAGTTGTGCTTTTTCCCACTGCAACACTACCAGCAATACCAATAATGAATGGTGGTGCTTTCTCTTTTTTATCAAGGAATTGATGAAGTACTGAATTGCGGTTTTGTCTGGCTGCCACATAGAGGTTCAATAGGCGAGAAAGCGGCAGGTAGATCTCTACAGCTTCTTCCATGGTGAGCTTTTCATTGATGCCTTGAAGCTCTTTTAAGTCGCTTTCAGAAAGTGTCATCGGAACTAAATTCCTTAGTTCAGACCAGTGTCTACGGTCAAATGACATGAATGGGCTCATACAAAACTCTATAGTGGATAACAAAACAAGTGCATGGAAAATACATCAAGCGATAGATAAATAAAATATCTTCCTGTACTAGATGCGGGTTAAAGACGGAAACCTTGAGCTAAATAGTCGTATGTCGGAGTTTGGGCAGAGAATTTTGCACTTTTTTTCAATTTGCTATTGCAAGGTGGAAAATCATTCAATAAAATGCGCCCCACTTGTGCCGACTTAGCTCAGTAGGTAGAGCAACTGACTTGTAATCAGTAGGTCACCAGTTCGATTCCGGTAGTCGGCACCACTTTCTCCCTTTCTTTAAGGCAAGCGAGAGAAAGCTCAAAAATTTGGAGAGGTTCCCGAGTGGCCAAAGGGAGCAGACTGTAAATCTGTTGGCACTGCCTTCGATGGTTCGAATCCGTCCCTCTCCACCATATTCTAAAGGTTAAATAGCTCAAACAGAGTTACGTGTTGCGTGCATCGTATAATGGCTATTACCTCAGCCTTCCAAGCTGATGATGCGGGTTCGATTCCCGCTGCACGCTCCAACTCATTTTGTGTGCTGATATAGCTCAGTCGGTAGAGCGCACCCTTGGTAAGGGTGAGGTCCCCAGTTCGACTCTGGGTATTAGCACCAGTCTAAAGCTTCTTCTCCTTTAATAAAGAAAACCATTTTTTTTGGTTGCGTGGTCTTATTTTAAGCCACCTAATCCGTACCTAGAGGGACACCCCATGTCTAAAGAAAAATTTGAACGTACGAAACCGCACGTAAACGTTGGTACTATCGGCCACGTTGACCACGGTAAAACAACTCTAACTGCTGCTATCTGTACTACACTTGCAAAAGTGTACGGTGGTGTTGCTAAAGATTTCGCATCTATCGATAACGCTCCAGAAGAGCGTGAGCGCGGTATCACAATCGCTACTTCTCACGTTGAGTACGACACTCCATCACGTCACTACGCACACGTAGACTGCCCAGGACACGCGGATTATGTTAAAAACATGATCACTGGTGCTGCGCAAATGGACGGTGGTATCCTAGTTGTTGCTGCGACTGACGGCCCAATGCCTCAAACTCGTGAGCACATCCTACTTGGTCGTCAAGTTGGTATCCCTTACATCATCGTATTCATGAACAAATGTGACATGGTTGATGACGAAGAGCTACTTGAGCTAGTAGAAATGGAAGTTCGTGAACTTCTTTCTGAGTACGACTTCCCAGGTGATGACCTACCAGTTATCCAAGGTTCTGCACTTGGCGCACTAAACGGCGAGAAGCAGTGGGAAGACAAGATCGTTGAGCTTGCAGAAGCACTAGATTCTTACATCCCAGAGCCAGAGCGTGCAGTTGACCAACCGTTCCTACTACCAATCGAAGACGTATTCTCGATCCAAGGTCGTGGTACTGTTGTAACTGGTCGTATCGAGCGTGGTATCCTACGTGTAGGTGACGAAGTAGAAATCGTTGGTATCAAAGAAACTACTCTTACTACTTGTACTGGTGTTGAAATGTTCCGTAAGCTGCTTGACGAAGGTCGTGCAGGTGAGAACGTTGGTGCACTACTACGTGGTACTAAGCGTGACGAAGTTGAACGTGGCCAAGTACTATCTGCTAAAGGTTCTATCAACCCACACACTAAGTTCGAGTCTGAAGTATACGTACTTTCTAAAGACGAAGGCGGCCGTCACACTCCTTTCTTCAAAGGTTACCGTCCACAGTTCTACTTCCGTACAACTGACGTAACAGGCGACATCACTCTACCAGAAGGCGTAGAAATGGTAATGCCAGGTGACAACGTTCAAATGACTGTTGAGCTAATCGCTCCAATCGCAATGGACGAAGG
>NZ_MCYD01000224.1:0-384 GCF_002876325.1 Vibrio sp. 10N.261.52.A1 | reverse complement strand
GCACCAAATATCTAATTAACCAAAGAATCATAGCCAAGCACGTATAGAGCTTGGCTTTGTTTTTTAGCTATGAATACAGAGTTTGTTACGGCCTGTCTTTTTGGCTTTGTACAAGGCTTGATCGGCAAGCTTCAATACCTCTTCAGGGTGTTTTGTGGTTGTGCTGTCTGCCAATCCTATACTCACTGAGACGTTAACAACTTCGGCCGATTGTCCGTTTTTCCCACGCTTTTTAATTCCTTCATCATGGTTATCCGGTCGTTCCTTGGCATTGCGAATCGTCATATCGTAGTTGTGTACTTCAGAGACAAGTGTTTGTAGGTGCGCTTCTACTTGTTCTGCATGCTTACCTTTGAAAATGATTGTGAACTCTTCACCACCGTA
>NZ_MCYD01000223.1:0-2033 GCF_002876325.1 Vibrio sp. 10N.261.52.A1 | reverse complement strand
CTATTATAGCTAATTATAGATGATAAGTTTTTCGACAATTTTTCAAATTCATCTAATTCGCTCCAAACACCTGATTCGTGTATTCGATATACCGACATAGTGTTATCAAGATACTTTATTGGACCAAGTTCCGAAACTTTAGTACAAAGGAACCAATCACCAAAACTTTCGCTATAGAAATCAAAGACACATTTTTTTATACGACTCAGGCGATAAAGCATAGATGAGGTGTGGAAGTATATCTCTCCCCTAACAAAATCATCAATGGTGAAAATAGTTTTTTCTACAGCACCCACTATTGGCTGTTCAGCAAACTTTGAAGAGCTCTCATTGAATACTAACGTGTTATGGGCGCATCCCGAAAAAGTGGGAGATGCTTGCAAAGTATCAACTTGTTGCTGAAGTTTATACGGCGAAGTCCAATAGTCATCCCCATCGCACAATGCTAGAAAGCAACCATTAGCTTGATTCAGCGAATAGACCCAATTAAATCGCCCCGTCGCCCTACCATTAAATGTTATAGTATTGCGCCTATCGTGCAAAAAAAGGCGAATTATTGACGGATACTTATTTGCATATTCAATGCAAATTTCACGAGTGCGGTCATTAGAATCATCTTCACCAAGAAGGATTTCAAAAGGAAAATTGGTTTTTTGAGCAAGAATACTTTCTAGACACTCCACAATATAATTTTCGTGGTTATAGGCGACAACAAGGACACTAACTAAAGGATTTGTTACGACTTCATGCTTATAGTCACGTACTGGAAACTTCCCAACTATGCTAGTGCTTACAGGTTCCATTTAAAAATTCCTGGTTACACCCTAAATTTTAACGATTGTTTATAATTTAGAGTATTATAGATATAAAAATTTAATGATGAATCTTAAAGCTTCATCTAGACTAGGTAATCCTCTAATTGATAGTCAGATAACAGTTTTTGTATCTCGTCAGAAATTTCAATTGGTAGGATGTCTTTCCAAGCTTGATCATTAGCTTTTGCACGATAAACAGAATAAGGGTCATCATCATGTCTAGATTTGCTTTGCTGAATAAAGTCAATTGTCTGACTTTCAACCTTTAATGACAAAAAATCGAACAAACTCCTAATAGTTGATTCAGTGTTATCGTTCAGATCAGAATACTTGACAATCTTGAACTGAAGTGGATATTTTTTTTCTAAATCAACAAACATCCTTGTTACCTCTAACCACTTGTAAAAACCATAAAACTCCTCATCTCTCCCCTGATTTTTTTTATTTGCGTACTTCCATTCCTCAAATATACTCCAGCGCGGGTCAAACTCTTTTGACGCTTTATACCAAGATGCAATTGTTGATAATGGATTTCTAATTATACCTATTATTTTTAGACTACAGTCCTCAGCTAATAAATGTTCTACCAAGTTTAAATACCTAGTTTCTTTAAACATTACAGTACTTGGGATATCAGACTTTACAAAACTAGGATAGCCTTTATGAGCTCTGGATGTCATTAACGCCATCTCATCTGACGAATTTAAGATTTCATTAAAAAATGCGTCGATATCCTCAAAAGAAGAACTCATGTTGAGCCTCTCTTTATGTTCAAAAGAAAATAAAGGCTGGAACCTTAAGGCAATCGAAGGGTGACTATTAAACAACTGACTCAGCCATGAAGTACCCGATCGTGGAACACCAAACAAAGCAACTTTTTTCATGCTCTCTCCAACAAACAATCAAATCTATAGTAGGTAGAGTAAAGATTACTGTTTTGAGCAATCACTTTCATTTCGAATCCAAAATGGCTGGCTATGGTCTCAATTTCAGACTTATCCCACCACTTTCCTAAATGTGGTGTACCTTTGGCCTCACACTTTTCGTAGTAAGCCATTTTTTCCTCGGTATCGTAATACTTTGATATACAGCTATTATCTGGAATACCACCAATAAAAATTCTAAGTATATTTGAATTAGTAGAAAGTAAATCCATAACTTGGAAGAAAGCATCATTATCTATATGCTGTAGTCCTTCATACATATATACGCTATCAC
>NZ_MCYD01000222.1:0-626 GCF_002876325.1 Vibrio sp. 10N.261.52.A1 | reverse complement strand
GGGTGTTAAGCGTCAGAAATGGTGTTTCGAATCTTTAGAAGATTTTCAACCAGAGCTATGGGCTGAAGTTAAGTCAGAAGCGAATGTTCAAGGTCGCCGTGGTGTGAAGAAAGTCGAGTGTAAGTTCTACGGCTATGACAACGATGAGCGAATGATCACGACTGCACGTGACAATGCGCGTCGTGCCGGTGTTGAAGACTTAATTCAATTTGAAGTAGGCGATGCTGCACTTGTTAAGCGTCCTGCTGAATTCGACAATGGCGTGGTTGTATCAAACCCACCTTATGGTGAGCGTCTAGGTACTGAGCCTGGCTTGATTGCACTATACACGGCATTTGGCGCACAGCTAAAAGCTGAGTTTGGTGGTTGTAACGCATCTATCTTCTCTAGCTCAGACGAGCTTCTAAGCTGCTTGCGTATGCGTGCGGACAAACAGTTCAAATTGAACAATGGTGCGTTACCGTGTCACCAAAAAAACTACTCAATTTCCGATCGTCCGATGTCAGAGCGTCCGACAGAGCAGCAAGAACAGCAGATTGCACCTGATTTCGCGAACCGTCTTAAGAAGAACATCGGCAAAATTGGCAAGTGGGCTAAGAAAGAGCAACTAGATTGTTACCGTATCT
>NZ_MCYD01000221.1:0-604 GCF_002876325.1 Vibrio sp. 10N.261.52.A1 | reverse complement strand
AAAGGTGGTGTTGGTAAAACAACCACGACAGTGACCATGGCAGGCCTGCTTGCTTTAAAAGGACACCGCGTGTTGTTGGTGGATACTGACCCACATGCATCACTGACCACCTATCTGGGTTACGATTCAGATACGGTGGAGTCGAGCTTGTTCGATCTGTTTCAGCTTCGTGAGTTTTCTGCGCAGACGGTAAGACCGCTGACGTTGCAAACCGAAGTTGAAGGCATCGATATCATCCCAGCACACATGTCATTAGCAACACTTGACCGTGTGATGGGAAATCGAAGCGGCATGGGGTTGATCTTGAAGCGTGCTTTGGCGGCGTTGAAAGAAGATTACGACTACGTGTTGATCGACTGTCCGCCAATTCTTGGTGTGATGATGGTGAATGCATTGGCAGCGAGTGACCGTATTTTGATTCCGGTACAGACTGAGTTTCTGGCGATGAAGGGGCTAGAGCGTATGATTCGTACGCTAACCATCATGCAGAAATCTCGCAAAACACCGTTTAAGGTGACGATTGTCCCTACCATGTACGACAAACGAACCAAGGCATCACTGCAAACACTTACGCAGCTGAAAGAGGACTACCCAAACCAAGTTT
>NZ_MCYD01000220.1:0-379 GCF_002876325.1 Vibrio sp. 10N.261.52.A1 | reverse complement strand
TTTTGATTCTGGATTCTGTTGAGCTTGTCGCTGAGTTACCTCAAGCGTAGAAGAGACATCGTTTTGCATATGATTGCCTTAGTGTTTGTCGCTTTAAGAATAGATGACTGGTTACTTGTAATACGTCTTGTTCGCTGGCAAGTGCTAGTTATTGAGAATAGATGCCATTAAAGCATTTATTGGAGCGTAACGCTTCCTAGGAAACTCAATTTTCTATAACTCGTGTGCATTCGATGCGTACGTGGAAAGCTAAACAAAAGGAAAATTAAGCACACTTATTCGCTGCTGTCAGAGTAATAATAGGGTGGTTATCCCTGATTTTTATTCAGGTGTATAGGTTCAATTAAGAGTCTACTACCTTCGCTTATTAAGTGGGTTT
>NZ_MCYD01000219.1:0-319 GCF_002876325.1 Vibrio sp. 10N.261.52.A1 | reverse complement strand
AGAAATGGGTTCATACCCGCTTCGACGATGGCTTGCTCACGATAAGCGTAGGTGGTTCTTTTTACTGGTTCTACCACGCGAATACGAAACGGTTCAGGTAGATGTTTGAAATTTTCCATAATAGTACCTTTCAACAAACTCAGTATTCCATAATGAAGAAATATTAAAGGAATAGCCTAAGTTCATTATTTTTAGATGTCACAGTTCATCGCTACTATTTTTATTTGTTGCACCATCACACTCGTGACAATTACGATAAAAATTAATAGCGAGAAATAAATTATTGAATCAATAAGATATTGATTGTGATCCTATTAAT
>NZ_MCYD01000218.1:0-509 GCF_002876325.1 Vibrio sp. 10N.261.52.A1 | reverse complement strand
CTTCATGTACTCCACTAGCTCAAGCGCTTTAGCACGCATTTCGCTATCGTCGTACAAGTGAACTTCAGTGCCGTAAAGTGCAGTCATCGCTTCATGGATACCAATGTAACCAAGAGAAACAGAAGCACGGCCGTTCTTGAAGATATCTGCAATTGAATCATCAGCTTTCAAGCGAACGCCACATGCACCTTCCATATATAGGATTGGAGCAACACGTGCCTTCACATTTTCTAGACGAGAAATACGAGTTTCTAATGCGCGACGAGCAAGCTTTAGTTTTTCATCAAGCAACTCGTAGAACTTCGCCATATCTTGTTTTGCGTTGATCGCAATACGTGGCAAGTTCAAGCTCACAACACCTAAGTTGTTACGACCTTCATGGATAAGCTCGCCGTTTTCTTCGTATGTATTCAAGAAGCTACGGCAACCCATAGGTGTTTTGAATGACCCTGTCACTTCTACTACCTTGTCGTAGTTAAGAATGTCTGGGTACATACGTTTAGACGCAC
>NZ_MCYD01000217.1:0-378 GCF_002876325.1 Vibrio sp. 10N.261.52.A1 | reverse complement strand
AAGTAGTATAAGTAGTCAATGTATTTTTTGTTTGCCACTAGCATAGTTAACTTCTTATCTTCTGGAAAAGTCGATACATATACTCACTGCGAAAAAAACCCAAAAGCATTATTTTATAACTGATAAAGTCACCACTAACTACAAAGGTTTCTTTAATAAATTTATTGTGCAAATATTGGTTCTCAGATATGGATTTACATATAACTTCATTTAATTTCATTGATTCTGTTTTTTCTACTATCTCTGGCAACGCGTTTTTCTCTGCACTGTAGAATTTCCCATCATACCTATACTGTGAAATAACATCATTTATGAAAAACACTTTATTGCTAGATAAATTTTCATAAATATAGAGGTGATCTTCACTAGTCTTATAGC
>NZ_MCYD01000216.1:0-934 GCF_002876325.1 Vibrio sp. 10N.261.52.A1 | reverse complement strand
CGCCACACTGTAACTGTCGCCTGACTCACTTTGATAATACTGGCGCATCGAGATTAAGTTTTCACCATTTGGTCCGGTATAGCCCGAATCAGAAAACAGTAACTCTTGGTAGTGTTCTGGGTTGTAGCTCTCGTAGAGCATTTGCGTGTGCTCTTTAGTGAGCTTGTTATCGTCCCAGTTTAGATCAGGGAAGTCGACAAGCAGCGCGAGTACTTTGTCCGTGCGCTTGGTACCCACTTCCAGTGCGAAAACACTCGCTTTTTTGACGCCGGACTCTTTTTCGATGGCTTTTAGAATCTTTGCTCTCAGCTCCATGGCTTTCTTGCCAAATTGCGCATCACCTTTAAAACCCGAATTGATTTTATTTTTTAGGTAACGATCAAGGGCGCTGTGTTTTTCTTGATCGCTAGCGCTTTCATCAACTAAGCCTTGTCTTACTAGCATTTCAATTAGCTTATCTTCATTAACAACACCTAAATCAATAGGTGTTTTAGCATAACTGTTGACGCTAAATAGAGTAATCATTGCTGAAGCCAGCAACGTCTTTCTCATTATCTTCATTACATTTCCTTTTTATATTTCCATGTCGATATTAATATCAACTTCCTTCACCGGTGTTATTCACCGATATTGGTCTAATGCACTCTTTTGGTGCTTTATTTACCTGACGTTGGTTTTTTATATCTTTATTTAAATCGAGATTAGGCTGATGGTTCTTATTTGCTTTGGCATTGAGATAGATACGCAAAGCTTCTTGGTTTTCCTCATAATTTAAGCCTGGACAGATAATGCCCTGCTCAATCAATGACTTCAGCAATGGTTCATCATTCTCTATAGTGTAAGCCTGTGACAGTGAGGATAAGGACAGAACCATTAAAGCCATTGTTTTATGAGACATTGTTATAATTAGCCATTTATTTCGATTATGTAACAA
>NZ_MCYD01000215.1:0-417 GCF_002876325.1 Vibrio sp. 10N.261.52.A1 | reverse complement strand
CAGTTGGCTAGGTGACCCGAAGGTCATCTGAATGACTGCATCCTTCATGCCATATAGATAAGATATTGATTGTTTGAAGTCGGTATAGAAATACAATACAAATATTGTGGCTAATTTGCATAATGCAAAGCGGAATGCGACTATAATAAGAAATGCAAATTATAAATGGCTAGGATATGCAATCAAAAACGCTAGATAACAAATCAAAGTATTTGTTGATGGTAGAGGATACCGCCTCGGTAGCAGCTTTGTACCGCTCGTATCTTACACCGCTCGAAATTGATATCAATATTGTCGGCACTGGCCGTGATGCAATTGAGAGTTTGAATCATCGAATCCCTGACCTAATTTTATTAGATCTACGTCTACCTGATATGACGGGTATGGACGTGCTATTTGCGGTTAAACAAAAGTACC
>NZ_MCYD01000214.1:0-19283 GCF_002876325.1 Vibrio sp. 10N.261.52.A1 | reverse complement strand
GTTCAGTACCACGCCCCGAAAGGCGGCTGGACGCACGATGCGCTGGAGTGTGTCGATTATTTCTCGGTGAGTCCAGACGGTTGGGAGGCTTACCTCGGTGAGCAATGGATTGGTTCTTCTGAGGTTTGAATTCAAGAAAGCGTTGAATAATAAGTCGGCTAGACGACACAAAAATTCAGCTTTAAGCGCTTAATGGGTGAGAGGGGTATGAGGCAGTTTCTCACAGAAGGTCAGCTAGAGGCGTTGTTGTCGATGTATTCAGAGCGGGACTTTCCAAACAATACTCGAGAGGCGGTACGCCTTCGCATCATTCATGGCCACACTTACGAGTTGGCGGAGTTTATCACCGGCGTTTCGCGCCGCAATATCTATAACGGGGTGAAAAAATTGAAAGTCGCGCATGACGTTATGATGAAAACTTATGGTAGAGATGGAGGAATAAAAACGATGAGACACGAATCGTTATTTGATGACAGTTTCAGTGGCCCAGAAGCACTTAGGCTTCATTCACAATACAAGGCCAGCTTTGATGAGCTCGTGGAGGTGCTGGAGCCTATCTGGTCAGGAAAAACAGTGGCGCATTATTGTTATCGAGCCCCCCAGTCCCTTCATGTGTTGAGTGGGGATTCGTTCGAAATTACGATCAATACGGGGTGTCAGCCCCACATACCGACAGGGTTTGATTTGCAGGATTCTTGCAGAGTGAACCACATTACGGTTGATCTCTGGGACAGTGCCGATGTTCAAGGCTTTATTGAGTTGCTGCTGCGTCGATTAAAAGGCTCTTTGGCGCTGTTTAGTTTGGGAAGTCCATGGGTAGCGGAGATACCAGGCGGGAGTGTGGACAATGAAACCTGATCCTTCAATTCAGTGGGTGACTGCGCATCAACTGGCTCTGGGTATGACCATTAGGTGTCCCGTTGACGGGGATGCCATTACAATCACTGATTTAATCGCCTGCTCTGAAGAATCGTTCGGACTGGGTTGTGAGAAAGGCCATACGCTATTTATGGCTAGCATGACGTTTGAACTTCTTGAGCCGTTTGATTTAACTACCGTTAATCTCGACTGGATAAAAGATGAAATTACCATGGAGGAACAATACCGTAAATGGAATAGCGTTGTGGATGTGGCTTGGGGGACGGAAGATGAGTTTGATAAAGCTCGGATTGAGTTCACCCCTTGTAAAATAACCGGGGTGAGTCATGAGCCTATAGTAGACGCTGAATCATTGGTCTTAATAAAAGACGCTTTCCAGTCATTTTTTAAAGCATTAACCGATGATAAGGAAGCCATTGATAAACTCGTCACAGTAGGGGAGTTACAATCTGAATGGGGCGCATCAATGCTGACTTATTGTATGAGCTTGCAAGATTTCTCAAGCATAATCCAACCGTTATTAGAGCCTGACGCGGAAAGTCGAATTAACCATTGGAAGCAACTCGACTGTCAATCGGTCAAGATAGGGTTTCGGCAGGAATCGTTTAAACCCCATAACACGGATTGATTTAATTGAAGTGTTAGTCAGCCATAGGCTTTGGATGTTGCTCCAGTACTTTAGACAGTACGCCACGATTCACGTTGAGCGTTTGGGCTACTTTGGTTTTATTTTTGCCAATGAGATCGATGGACTCTTGGAATATGACGGGTTTTAAATCATTAAGTATTTCGCTGACGTCTGGTATTTCATTCTTCTCGTCAAACTGAGCCAGATACGATTTTAAACTGGCTTTGAAGGCTTTTTTTGCTTGTTTCATTTCGTCAGAAGGGGGCGTTTGCATGAGGACTACCTTAGAGCATGAGTTGGAGCGTGCAGCGGAAATCGAACCCGCATCATCAGCTTGGAAGGCTGAGGTAATAGCCATTATACGATGCACGCAACGAAGCGCCTGTGAGGAGAGCTCCGGCCAATGGAGTTCCTGTACCCCACTGGCGCAAGCATTGTAACGAATAATCGTTTTGGTTCAAGGGGTACTTTATGGGATGCGTACGTCAGGTAAATGGATGCAGCACTCTACCCATCATTTACTGGATTTGGCGATAGGCACACTTAAATTAGATCCTGATAGTAATTTTTTTGGTTGAGAAAATATTTAAAATATCCGTTACTCACGTCAAGCACTCGGGCTGGTAATACGATCAGGGAATAGAGTGTAAACTCTAAGTGGTTTATATCCAGAACCTTCATTGACTGATTTTGGAGTGCGGAATGTTGTAAATTCCCGTGCTGTATCACGGAGGGTAAATTCGACTATCTATCAGCTTAGGTGGACTTCTTTAAGTAAACACAGAATTGACTGCTTACATCTACAAAAATATAAACCTGATTTTGCAATCAATCTCGTATAGAATTCATCGTTTTTTGAATCATATGACATTATCAATATGGGTAAATTTAAGTTGTTGAATAATAGTACTAAAAAATTACAGTGTAGTTTGTATGAACTAGATGCCGTTGAGTGGCTGAAAACTATTGACGACTCATCAGTTGATTTACTTATTACTGACCCGCCGTATGAGTCATTAGAAAAGCATCGAAAAGTCGGTACGACAACAAGGCTTAAAAATAGTAAAGCTTCAAGTAATCAGTGGTTCGAGATCTTTCCAAATGATAGGTTTGAAGAACTATTTACTGAGGTATACAGAGTTCTAAAGAAAAACTCTCACTTCTATCTTTTTTGTGACCAAGAAACTGCATTTATTGTTAAACCAATAGCTGAGTCTGTCGGTTTTAAGTTTTGGAAGCCGATTGTATGGGACAAGATGAAAATTGGTATGGGCTACCATTACCGTGCTCGCTATGAGTTCATTTTGTTCTTTGAAAAAGGTAAAAGAAAGTTAAACGACTTAAGTACACCAGATGTATTACAAGTACCTCGTATACATCGAGGATATCCGACGGAAAAGCCTGTTGAATTGATGGATATTTTAATTAAACAAAGTAGCTCCGAAGGTGAATTAGTTTGCGATCCATTTATGGGTTCTGGGGCTGTTGGTGTATCCGCATTAACCAACCAACGTTGTTTTTGGGGAAGCGATATTTCTAGCGAATCGATGTCTATCACACATTCGAGAGTCAGCCCATTGATAAATAAGTAAATGGTCTTTACTATGCAACAATGTTTTATGTGACAAGTTCAACTTAATATGTGCGATTATCCTGACTTTTATCCAGAAGATATGCCTCCAGAAGATGCTAGTGAGGCTAATGGTGAAGCTTATCGGTTAGTAGACAATAATCCCCCTCAAAAAGTGGATTTTAGATCTACAATTGAAGAGAACTCTAAGAGAGCTGCTAGAAAACCTAGTGATAGAGAAATGCTTTATGGGGCTTCACTTTTCACTGAACCAGAAGAAGCGTTAAAGAAAAAGAAGCTATTTAAGCCATTGAGGAACAAAACGTTATCCTCTGGTCATTTGTGTAATGATGATGGCGTGATGAAAAAGACTGGTGGCCCTTGCCATGTAACAGTTTGGTTTAAAAAAGACGCTCTTCCACACGAACGCTTTGAGTGTATAGAAGAATAATGAAATGTACCCACTAGTACAAGACAGCAGATTAGGAACATTAGAGTTCCATAAAATCTACGAAGAGTATGATGGTCCAAAACTATTTAGTGCAGTAAATGCACTAGGGATCTATTACCTAGTTTATTGGATAGATGAGCTCGAAGACGGCGATACTTGGTTATATGTACCAATGTCATATAATCGCCTCGAGAAGCTAGAGAGTGCCTCTCGCTCACTTCGTGATGCATTCATATACCCAGAAGAAAATTCTATTTTCAGAATTTTTACCTCATTTGACGGTGAAGAAGAAACATTAACGCATTTAACCGCAGAAGAGTTAACAGAAGAAGAACTCCCACCAATAGATTATCGAATCGAGTGTGAATTAGCCCCAGAACAAGAAGTTGTATCATCGATCACTAATCATGAAATTCACATTTCAAAGCCTAGCCGACGCGGCATAATGAAATTAGATTCAATATCTAAAATCCTTGAGGGCTGGTCTTCTTTATATGATGAATTCGTAAGAACGATAAATATATCTGACAGGCTAGTACCTGTTGATGCGCGACCTGGCTCATTTATCGTTCGATTAGAATCAAACCATTATGAAAAAGTATCACCTGTTATCGACGATTTCTTTGGCGTTTTAACTAGTTCTGAAGATATTCACACTACACTATTAAGCATGAAAATTGATGTTGATGTGGTTAAAGAGTTTTTATCTTTGGTAGTTGATTCTTCCTATGACTTTAAACTAACACCACTTATAGACGGAAGCTTTCCACATCAGTTATCCAAATCTGCCGCAGAACGGATATTGACAGAGCTAAAGACAAGTGAATTAACATACTTATCTAGTCTGAGAGTACCTCAAGCAGATGATCTTAAGCGTGTGTTTGATGTAGTGATCGCTAAGTCTAATTTTCAAGAAGTAAATGAGTTCACGCTAGGGATCACATCAAGACAAGTGGCTTATTATCTCCACGCAGCCCGCACTCTGGGGTATTTAGATAGGTCAAATCAACCTACTTCAGCAGGTATGCAATTTGGTAAGTTAGATGAAAATCAAAGGTTAAAATCAGCAGCTATGAGATTCCAAAGCAGTGATTGTGGATGGACGTGGATTAGCTGGGCATCTGGAAAAACGCTAGCAGACATTCCTAATGGTAGTGCGTTTGAATTCCTGCAAGACTGTGTACCAACTTTAAATGTAAGTACAGCACGCCGCAGGTCGAAGACTTTAAACTCTTGGCTCAAACTATTTAAGCCAATAACAGAATAACAATAGGCCCCTTGAGGGCCTTTTTTATACCTTTTTGAGTGCCGAAATTGAGCGAGCTATTCTTAAAAGGTGTGTCGATGTGTGGATTTCAAGCTAGGACTGAATCTCTAGTAAAGCCAGTCCAACTAGCACCTGTTGAGCTGAAAGCAACTGTCCAGTAGGCAATAATTGGCAAATTTGCATTATAAAAGTTTGCTAATGTTCCGTTATCTGAAACTGCTTTTTGTCCAAAACCTTCTTAGAAATTCATCAAACTATTGTGTGATTAAACTATTGTCAGTCGACATCAGAGACTAAAAATGAATCAAATAAGATGTGATATAAATCACTTTACAAGCCCATTTGGACTGTTATCCTCAAGATGTTAAACGTTGAATACTGACGAATAGTATTAAACACACGGGGTTAACCCCCCTTAAATGGCTTTCTGAAATGTGTCGTGGCTTCTTTTTAAAGAAGTGAAAGCGTACTTAACTGCCCTTAGCCTATATTGATAGAGCTTTGGCGCTATACACCGACTTTTTATCACCCCCACGGGAAAATTATTTCCCATGGTGGGATGTAATTTTTTCTCGTGCAGCCTGTCTCGGAGAAAACATTATGTCTGATAACAATCAAAACACTTATTTCGACCTTCACACTCATGGATTTGGTTTTCTAAACCGCGTGAGAAAAGTGACACCGAAAAAAGGTGACCCGTTCTACGCAACCACCATCACGTGTTTACGTGGTGATGATAACGAAAGAACGTACATTGACTGCAAAGTCGTAGGGAAAGAGGCGATTGAGCTTTTTGAAGCGCATGGTCTTGATAACTATGACTTTAGCCCACAAGGTGGCGATAAAGGCTCACTGAGTTTTACTATCAGTGATATCTCGCTCGACACCTTTACTTATCAAAGCAACCACAGTACGAAAGCGGGTCAGTTTGGCGCAACCATTAAGGGGCGTCTACTCAAAGTGAAGTATCTGAAGGTGAATGACGTTGTACTTGTACAATCGCCAGCACCGACTGGTTCTGATGAAAATCAGCAAGCGGCTTGATGTTTGACTGCCCCAATACACTGTTGTGTGTTGGGGCTTTTTATTACTTTCATTGATGACCCACAGGGGATACGTTCCCCTATGGCGACGTTTCTCCTTTTTGCCAATATTAGGAGAGCGACAATGAACAATACAATGATGATTCAAGAGACGCATAACGCGTTGGTACTAGAGTACGTACTCGACACGAATGGTTTCACAAGTGAAGAACCCTGTCCTTGCTGCGGTCAAGCTGCTGTAAGACGTGAATTTGATGAGTTACTGGGTGGTTGCATTAACCGAGTTTACTCATTGGATTGTACTCACTGTAGCCATCATGAATGTGACCAAGAGTTTTGCTCTAAGTGCGAAGCCAACATGGAGGAAAATAAGCGCGGTTATTCCAAAGCTTGCTACTACGCTGATGTATTCGATGTTATCGAACAAAAAATCCGTGATGGTAATGCTAAAGCGATAACAGGCGTTCATTGGACTGAATTGAAACAGGCATTGCACAGCGAACCCGAAGTGGTGAGCTGGCTATGTACGTTTTATCTTCTTGACGCTGATGAGCCGCAAGCGGTAGTTCATTGGTGGAAAAAGACCATGCTGGATGCGCGTTTTGATGCACGCCTAGAGGCGCGTATTGAACAAGCGAAATTGAATTAACTATTAACCCAACCCACAGGGGACTCGTTCCCCTATGGCGGCTCTCCTTATTTATTTTTGAGGAGAGCAAGATGGACAAACTCAATCTTTTACAGACAAAAGCCCTGGCGCTTTTTTCTGTGGCGAGGGGCAGTGACATTTCACCACCAGAGCTGGCAAACGCTGGTTTTATGATGCGTGAAGGGCGCTTTTACCCCGTCGAAGACATTGAAGTGATCCAACAACGCCTTAGCCATGATTTCATGGTGTGGGATGAATCTACCCCGTTTGTGAACACGCTGAGATTCCAGCGTCGCTCGCATTAGGGGCAACCCATAAACCCATAGAGGGAAACGCCTCCTCTATGGGGTCATTCCTTCTTTTTTATATTAGGAAGAAATGATATGACTCAACTTATGGTGACGGTAACACTGGCCGGTGGGCAGAAAATCGATTGTGACGTCTCTAAACATCACTATCGTAATAACAAGCAAATCGCGCTCCAGTTATACACTGCCGATACAAAACGAAATGAAGCTTCGGATTCGTTTCCAGGAGAGCCAATGGGCACTCCGACGGTGTGTTTACCCAACAATCACTTCAACGAGAATGAAACGGCCATCAAAGATTGCGACGAATACGCTGGATTTTTAGGCGCGCTTGAGCAAGCAGGAGTGGTTCGACGTACCACGAGAACCATTCATGGCCCGTATGTTTCGTATAACGTCGTGGAAGTGTTGATCTAACCGTAATGTAACCCATCTGACAGGAATCTCATTCCTGTCGGGGATTGGGGTTTTCTGTCTTTTTTGTTATTCTTATTTTATGAATACGGAGAAAGATATGTGCGAAAAGCAAAAACGTATAGAAGAGCTCGAAATAGAGAATGTTAACCTCTATCGAACGCTCTCTGAGGCGTACAAGTTTAACGCGGAAGAGCGCAAGCTTAATGCAGAAGAGCGTAAGCTCAATGTCGAGCAACGAAACATCGACAGCCAGCTTATCTGGCGTCCATGGCAAGTTGCGTTAATTCCGATATTACTTGGCGTACTTGCATTAGTCGCTGCTATCGCTAGATAAACCTCAATTCGACTTAACCTTAAAGCCTCTATCTTCGATAGGGGCTTTTTTATCACATCGCGCTTTGCGCACCACCCACCAGGGATGTCTCCCAGGTGGGGGCATCCTTTTATTTTTTAAGAGGAACTGATTATGCCAAATTGGTGTGTAAACCAAATTCATATCAATGGGCCTGATTCTGATGCCATCATCGAACTCATGACCCAGCCTAAACCACTGCTTCATCAACAAGCGTCACGCGCGGCAGCTAAGCTGTTTTTAGCCGGTGTCGGTGGGCTGTTAAAACCCACTTACCCGATGAGTTTTGAACTCTACCCAGACCTTGTTCGCGAGGTGGGAAGTTCAACACCAGAAAATCGTGCGTTTACAAAGTTTGTCACGTTAATGAAACAACCCGATGTGGCACTCAATGAGGAGGTCTGCCAGTGGCTGTTGGCGCTTTTTGATCAAAGCGGCCTCAAGCAGCGTTATTGGGGTGACTTACCGAAAGCTGCCAGAATGAAGATGGTGCCTTTGCTGAAAAAACAGGCATCAGATTGGACAGGACTCTATTTTTGGCGATTACCGCTCGATATTGTTTGGGCAAAGCTTGATTTACCTGAGTCAGAGCAAGCGTCTAAGGACTTTTCTCTTAGCGCGTTAGCGCCGCCGATGTTACTGGTAGAGCTCAATGGCTTTAATGGTGGTTTGTTTGCTCGTGACAGCCAAACTCCATCGGGATTTGACGATAACGTTGAGCGCCTTGGCACGAAGTGGGACCGAGTCTCTGTTCTAGAGGTAGGTAAGGGGCAATTGGAATTTGATACTGCTTGGTCTCCGGCGATACCACCGATAGAGGTGTTAGCGCGTCGTTTCCCAAAGACCACGCTCACCCACTTCTTTGCTGAATGCGGCTGCGCCTTTGCCGGTTACGTCCAGTATGTGAACGGGGAGAGCCATGAAGAGATTTGGGAAGACCTGGTGTTTTCTGAGCAAGAGAACGAGGAGGGCTATTACGACGTGGTGGGGCCTGACTATGTGCTTGAGCATTTCTCTCACTATGGAGGGTGATGTTGATGCAGATTATCTATGTGTATGACGATGAAGGCACGATGGCACTGGCCAAAATAACGGAAAGTCAATCAGTGCAAGCTGCTGCGATCGATGTGGTTGAGGCGGTGGTGAAGTGGACGAAAGAGTTCGGCTTCTCGGTTTACTCTTACAGCGAGTGCCGCGCGCACCTTCAAGAACTGGAGCAGTTAAAACTGCAGGTGAAAAACCATGAGGTTGATGTCCATCAAACCGACTGGTTTCGTAGCATGTTGGGTTTTACTTTTTCAGCTAAATAATCTGATTTACTTAACGTCTTCTAATGACAAACGCCAGCGATAAGCTGGCGTTTTTGTTTCTATCGTTAACATCAACCGCTAGTTCTATTTTTACAAGGTGGCAGTTAATAAAATATTCCCGTGAGGATATCAGAAATTTTACAAACAATCTCGATTAGAATTTCTTTATTTTGACAATTCTAATCGAGATTTTTCTATGGCCTTTTTGTTAGCGTGTGGACGTCTTTTATTGTCAGGAGAATGATATGCAAACGCGCTGGCTCATGTTGTCTTTTGCAGGCTTGTTGGCCGGGTGTCAAACCCCGCCTGAGCCTGTACAAGCGCCGCCACCCCCATTAAATATTCGCACTGCCCCCGAGTTATCGGGCAGCAGCGTGCAAACCTCACGTTATGTCATTGAACGCTCGGCAGGCGAGCAAATGACCGACATCTTAGGCGTGCCGATTGAAGCTCGTTTACCCGTAATGAGCAAAATGAGCATCAAAGACGGTGTCGAGTTTTTATTGTCAGGCAGTGGAGTGTCGCTGCGCACCCCGACGTCTTACGCCGAAACGCAGCTCTATGCGCAGCCGTTGCCTTTGGGTCATACCGATATGGGGCACATGAGCCTTCGACAAGCCTTGCAAGTCATCGGTGGTCAAGCGTTCTCGCTTGAGGAAGATGTGGTTCGTCGCAATGTGGGCTTTCGACTTAAGTACGGGTACGAGTGGCAGGCGCTCAAGCCTGTGACTGGATTTTCAGAAGGTAAGTCTCTTCTGGCGGGGGCGGTGAAAGCGAACAAGGTGGCGTCGACATCGTCTATGTCCTCTTCCCCAAAAGACGCGCCGCCAAGTGTTGTCATGACCCCGCAACTGAAAAAGTCATTGGCGTCTAAAAGCGCTTCATCAGAGGTGTGGTCCAGCTTTGAGGACGACAATGATGCGTTTTTCGCCAGCGATATGCAGGTTAAAGCCTCGTCAACTTCAAAAGTAAAACCCACACCGTCTAAGTCGTCTGTGAAGAAAAAAGCGCTCACCACTTATCGCGTCCACGCGGGAGAAAGCTTTCGCAGCGCCTTAACCCGCTGGGCTTACAAACATGGCGACCAACCCTTAGCGTTTGCTCAAGATGAGGCATTTCTGACTGCTTTGGATGGAATGGCCACGCAAAATTTTGTTCGAACGGGCTCGTTGTCTGGCGCCGTGAAAGCGCTGGCGGCTTCTAATCAGCCTATCAATACGTTAACGCTGTACTCAAACACACCGTCGAAGCTGTTGGCTTTTCATCCGTGGAAAGGCGAGCGCGTGACGACCTTAATGGTCTCAGGTGACACATTGAAAGCGGCGACTAAGCAGGTCACCGGGCATTATGGCTGGCGCTGGGATGAAAAATCGTCTTGGCCTGTGGCTGACTTTACCTTCACGCCTTATCCATTGGTCACCAAAGAAGGTGACATCAGCATGGCCATGACCACGTTGCTTGGTCCCTATCCACTCAAAGCGCAGCGCCTAGATGCGACTAAAACTATTTACATCAAAGAGGTGACGCCATTATGAACCTATTTCGTCTCTCGGGTTTTCAATCCTTCTGTCTCATTGGCGTGCTCTTAACGCTCTCAGGGTGTGAAACCCTTGGGCTCAATGAATACGACAAGCGCAATGATGAGTCCGCCTCGGTACTCAGTGACATCGAGCGCCACCGACATCGTGAGTCTCTCAAAGTCGAACGCATTGAGCAGCCCCCGGCCAGCCTGATACCGATAGAGCGCCGCACCGATACCGACTATCTGAGTAAGACCGTTCGTGTCAGCACGCCCGCGTCGGGCTTGCCACTGAACATGGTGCTCAGCGATGTGTTGTCACCCCTTGATAAACAAGCGTGGTTTGGGGCGGGCGTGAGCCCGAATACGCGCGTGCGTATTCATCATGACGGCTCACTGTCAACGTTACTCAATGACATTGAGCGTCAGCTTAATATCGGTTTTACCCCCAAAGGGAACACATTGAACGTCGAACGCTTTGTGTCGCGCACCTTTGAACTGGAATTGCCGCCAGGGATGCTCAGCGACCAGATTGGCAGCGGTGAAAGCAGCGAAGGCGGAGACGATGAGGAAGCCTCTGCAAAAGTGGATGGGCAATACGTCACCTTATCGAGCAGCAATGTGGATGTGTTTGGGGAGGTGGCGCTGGGCGTGAAAGCATTGCTGCAACTCGATCCGGATTTAACCGGAGAGGGAGATGCACAAGAATCTTTAGTGGGCTCTGTGCAAGCGGTGCCGTCCCTGTCTCGCTTAGTGGTACGCACCACGCCAGGGCGTATGCGTGAAGTGGTGGCGTTCGTTTCGCAGTCGAAACAATCGCTGACTCGCCAAGTGGCCTTGGAAGTGCAAGTGCTCGAATTTCGTTCCAACCTTGGCCATGACCGAGGGATTGACTGGAATATTATTCGCGATATTGGTGGCGACAGCAGCTTGAGCTTTTTCATTCCTGGCACCAGTTTGGTTTCTGGCTCATCGAGTCCTGGGTTTGCGTTTACCGGCGGCGGTAAGTGGTCCGGCTCGACGGCCTTGATAAATGCATTGAACCAGCAAGGGCAGGTATCCACGGAAACGCCTATTACGATATTGGTGCAAAACCATCAAACCAACCACATCACTCAAGAGCGCATCATCGAGTTTGTTGAAAACATCAGCTCTGACAGTGACGAGGGCGTCATTACCACCGATACCGAGCGCGGTAAGCGCAGTGAGGGGGTGGATTTCATTGTCGTTCCGAATATTCAGCGCGACCACGTTTATCTTCGAACTTCGGGCATGTTAACCAAAATTGAATCGCTAGAGACGCAAGAGGTGGGCGGTGAAACCTTGGTCTTCCCACAAATGCGTGAAGCCAAAATCAACTTTGCCAACAAGCTCAAATACGGACAGACGATTGTGGTGGCCTCTGTGTCACAAATCGATACCACGACAGAAGAAAGTACCTTCCTAGGTATCCCCTTTTTAGGCGGTAACAGTGCGGTGAAACAGCGCGTCGATACGCTGGTGCTCCTCACTCCACGGAGGGCGGACGGATGATGGAATTACTGTCCCTTCCCCATCACGGTCACGCGACTAAGACGATTCGTCGCCTGAAAAGCCGTAGCCAGCAGCCTTATCAGTACGTGTCGCAGCGTGGTGACTGGGTCTGTCTGTATGGCAGTGATTGTGAAGGCGTGGCGCGCAGCGAGTGGTGGCTCGATGTGTTAACCGCGCGCGGCCTGCTCAATGAACACGATGCTGATGAGCAAAATGTCACCATTATCGAGTGCATTGACGGTCTGTGGCACGCGACCTTGATTGACGCGGGTGTGGTGCGCCAAATCTGGACTGACACGCACTATCACTTGTGCGCAGCAAACGCAGGCGCCTCATATATTTTCTTGGTTGAATCTTTGCAAGCTGAGTCCGTGAGTGAAAACCATGAGCGCATAGTGCCGCCAAGCGACCAAGAGCTGAGCTTACTGGAGCTGTACCGGTTAACGCCACCCGCTCAACCCTTAAACAATCGCAGAGTGATAATTGGAGTGAGCGTGTTGCTCGCCGCAGTGATCGCTTTAACGCTTTATGTTCAGCGCTCTGACTCTAACGAGCCTGCGACTGCTCAAGTGAGTCATGAGAGCGCCTCGCCTGAGCCCAAAGCGCTCCCGCCATGGGGAATGTATCGCTTGGTACTGCATGAAACGGTCAGCGCACAGACGGTCATGGAAGGGGCGTTATTGAGCGCTACCCATCTTGCTCTACTGCCTCCTGGTTGGAAAGTCAAAGGCTTGACTCAACAAGGCTCAGAGCTGACGGCCACTATTGAGCGTGAGCCTAATGGCCTTATTGGTGTGTGGCAACAATGGTTGCGTCAACATGACTCATTTTCTTTGTTTTTGAGCAACGATGGGGACCAACACACGCTGCGTTTACCCCTCGCGTCTGGGCTGCCTTACTGGCAGTCACACGTGATGCCGATGCAGCCGACAGACCAGCGCTTACAAGACGCGCTCGTGACCATGGGTTTTATCGCGCAGCAAAGCAGTGAGAAGTCATCAAGCACTTGGCAAAGTAAAACATGGGAGGTGACGCATCAAGGGGTGAGCGCTTCAGAGCTTAACACCCTGGCGGCGCTGTTTGCGGTCATGCCACTCTCGATGAAGGCGCTCACGCTGACACCGGTGAGCCCACATCGTTGGTCACTCTCTTTTTCCATCACTTTATATGGAGGTCTCTAATATGACCCTTCCCCCAATCAAAATTGGTCTCATCGCCCTGCTGGGCGCGGCGGCCATCGCTATGGGCTACACCACGTTATTTCCTGACGTTGAGTCTGAGTACGCGGGTGCGCCCGCGGAGCACACCGAGCAAGACAACCCTATTGAGTGGGGTAGTGAGGCGCCCGCTTCAACGTCTTTATCAACATTAACCGCAGAGGCGCCGATGGCTCTGGAGCAGTCTGTAGAGGCCGTCAGTGAGGGTTTAGCTCAGCAAATGGCCAAACTCAATCTTGAGCCAGAGTCGGTCGTCCCCCTGCCACCTCTTAGTGATGATATTGAGACGTACCTTAATAAGCTTTCTGAGCTCAACATGGCGACGCTTGATGCCGATGTACGTGAGCAAAATTTACGCTCGCAACCGGACAGTCTGGAAACCGAGTTGAGCCTCATCGGCGCCCCCGTCAGCGTGACCCCGGTGGTGAGTACGTCTTCAAGAGCGTCAAAGGAGGTGCAAACCGCCGGCTTGATGTTGGGCAGCCTTGTGCAAATCGACAACGGAGCGTGGCAAGCCCGCATTAACGTGCATGGCCGTTGGCATAAAGTGCAAAAAGGCACCGTGGTCGGAACCTTGTCGATTGTCAGCGTGAGTGAGCAAGGCGTTCGTTTGCGTGATAACGGCGCGCATCGCTTTCTACGTATGGAGGGGTTTTGATGAATGAATCCAGACATGACCTGTCTTTATTGCACGACCAAACCTTACTTGAGCTGTGCATCGAAGATGGCCACACCATTGTGGATGAGGAGGGGGTGATTTGGGTGGACTGTTATGACAGCCCAAAACACGCCGATATTCGCCGTTACGTGCAAGAGACGGAAGCGCTCAGTGGCGGGCGCTTTTTTGCGCGCGCCCCGATGGTGAAGTTAACCGATGAGACGCGCGTACAAACCTTACTAGATATGGCGCGCACGCTACTCAATCAAGAGACGCAAGCGGCGCTGGAGTCGGCCTATGGCGATAAACTGACGCAGCTTTGCCAAGCCGCGGTGGAGGTCAAAGCCTCAGACATTCACCTTGAAGTGCATCGCAACAGTACTCAGATTTTACTGCGCGTGGATGGGCGCCGTGAAAGGCTCAAAACCTTTGCTGGCGGGGAGAGCGCTGAGCGACTCGACCGGGCGATGGGTCAATCCTTAGCGGCGTACACGTTCAGCTTAGGTAACTCCAACTACTCTCCTAGGTTGCCACTTAATGACCGCTTTGAACTCCCTTGCTCCGTCACAAAGCTGGATGAGGAGGGAGAAAGTCACCGCGTCACTATTATGGTGGAGTGGCGCGTTGCGATGATGCCACTCAGTCACGGCATCAAATTGGTGCTGCGTTGTTTGACGCCCCTTGGTGAGCCTCTCACGCTAGACAATATGGATTTGTTGCCCGCTCAGCGTGATTTACTGGAAAGTAAAATGCAGCGCCGCTCTGGCATTATTGTGCTCACCGGCCCAATGGGCTCAGGAAAAACCTCGTTAGTGTACGCCTTGTTTGACACGGTTGACCGCGTGGCGCGTTGCTGCCATACGCTCGAAGACCCGATTGAGTTTGAGCAAACTGGCATCACGAAAACCTTGGTTGAGCCTAAGCGTGAGCTGGTCGACGGCTCCGGTCAATACCTAGATTACACCTTCTATGCCTTAGAGCAGCTTCGCCAAGACATCGATATCACCTCGTTTGGTGAGCTTCGAAGTCATGACACCACCAAAGAGTTTACGCGCAAAGGTGAAACGGGTGGTTTAGCTCTCTCAACCTTGCACGCCAACAGCGCCCTTGGGGTGCCGGCTATTTTTATTGAGCAGCTCGGCATCCCGTCTTCCATTGTTTCGGCGCCAGGATTGATGCAGCTCTTTACCCACCAAAAGCTGGTGCGAAAGTTGTGTCCACACTGCGCCTTAACCCTGGATGAAGCGAAAGCGGTCTATGGCCGTCACTATGAGCAAGCCGCCTATCAAACCAAGCTGACCCAGATTTCAACACTGTTACCCGAGGCGCATCATCAAGTGCGCGTAAAGCATCCTGCAGGCTGTAAGCATTGCCGTCAAACGGGTGAAAGTGGCCGTTTGTTGGTGTTGGAGCTTATTGCCATCGAAGATGCGGACCGCGAGTTCATCAAAGCGCAGGACTATTTAGGCTGGAGTCGTTACCTGCAGGCGCAAGGCTGGCCCGATATTCGTCGTCATACCCTTCATCGTATCGCCCTTGGTCAAGTGGACATTGCGTCCGCCTCTGAGCAAGTGGATGGCTTGATGCCGGTGTCCTCTCAATCTTTATATCAACAAATCGGTCAAGAGATGGATGAGCAGGCGAACGCAGACCAAACGGAGGTCAATCATGTCGGTGTCTCTTGAACAGTGGTTGTTTGACAAAAAAGACCAAACCGCCCTCCTTGAGCAGTGGCGTACCTGCGCGCAGTACGGCATGACCACCAAGGATTTTTGCCAAAAGCTGGCAAGCAGTGGCTCGGGGAGCACGCAAAAAATTGGTCAAGCGGGTCTAAAGGCGCCTGGGGAAGGCAAACGCTTTACCGATGTGCTCAGTGGCTGGCTCTCGCCCGTCGTGGTGTCAACTCTCGCCATTGCTGAGCAAAACGGTCAGCTCAAAAGCGGCTTAGACATTGCCATTAAAGAGCTCGAAGGCGGTCAAGGCGTGATGAAGTCTCTATTACTCATGATGGCCTTTCCACTGCTGACTTTGCTGGGATTGGGCGTCTTGGGCGTGTACATCAGTGGTGAAATCATTACGACTGCGGGTCTTGAACACTCGATGGCCAGTCAGGTTCGAGAGACGGTTTCAGGGCCGGGACTGGTGGCGCTGAGCCTCTTCATTGGCTCGTTTGTTATTCAAGCGCTACTCATGCCGATATGGACAGGGCAAGGGCGCGATATGGCCGATAACATCTGGCCATTTTGCGACTATCGCATGGCGGTAGCGGGCAACCTTTTGTCCACGCTCGCCAATCTGTCACAAGCGGGCATGAGCCTCAAAGCTGCCATGACGGAGGTGGACGCTTATTCGTCTCGCTATTTGAAGTCTCACCTCAATCAAATGCAGCGCCAGCTTGAAACCGAAACCAACCCAGGGCGCGCGCTCGATACTGGGCTTTTGCTCCGTGACGCGCAGGTCAACCTGAACGTGATGGGAGATATCGCTCCGCTTTCGACCTTGCTGGAAAAAAGCGCCGAGCAACACCACCGCCATTTATCGAAAAAAATGGCCACGCTGAAACTCATTGTCCCAAAAGTCATTTTAGTTCTGGGCATTTTGCTGCTCGCTTCCCTTGTAGGCAGCGCCATGGCATCTCTTTTTATCTCGATACAACTCTAAGGAAACACAACATGAAACGCATTCGTTCAAACCCAAACAAACAACGTGGTATCAGCCTGATTGATTTCATCATGTACCTCATCCTGGCCGTTTTTCTCTTTCTTGGCATCGTCAAACTCTACAACATGGCGACCGCGTGGTCGGCGCAAGCCAATACCGTCTCGGCGGTGACGCAAATCAAAGCCGGCGCGGAGAAAGTCAAAAGCGTCAACCACACGGGGACTTCAATGAGCAAAGTCTGCAGTGCCACCCGCAATGCGGTGTCCTCCACGATTTGTGGTGATACGCGTGATGGCGTTGGCACCAATGAATATGGCGGGAATTACACCTTGACGGTCGATAGCGCGAACATGCAGCGCGTGAAGGTGGGCATCACCAACATCGATACGCAGTACATCGATGATTTGGCGGATACGCTCGCGAAACTCAGTGCCGGTAACTGTAACAGCGCCGCCAGCTGCGCGACCTTAGCCGTCTCTGGCAACGTCATCACTGTGACACTGTAAGGAAATGATATGAATCTTACCTCCCTCACACTGGCCAGTACGCTGCGCACCTTGGCCATGTTAGGCGTCATCACAGGGCTATTGCTGGCGTACCACGGCGCGAGAGAGAAAGCGTTATTTAAGCGAACAACCTCAGCGGTCATGCAAGCGATGGATGAGCAGATACGCAGCGAAACCGAACGCACAAGCTGTCTGCACGTACCGATTGACGACAACATCAATACGCTGGTCAGTGAGGGGTGGTTGGAGGCGAGCATCCGAGATAACAGTCCTTGGACGCTCGATATTGCCTATCAGGCGAGCCGTAACAGCGGCCGCGTGATAGGTAAGCACCTCACGTTGACAGCGCACTCCAGTCAGGAGGCGACTCGCCTTAACGAACTGGCTCAAACTGTGATAGGCAGCTGGCAATTTCAAGGTCGAACCTTAAAGATACTTGAAGTCGTTAAAGGGCCAACCGATGTATCTCGCATGGAGTTTGACCCAGCTACGGCGTGTTTTGATTGGTAAACATAGGTTTGCCGAATAAAGGAATAAATGATGAACAATAAAATGAAAACGCGCTTATTTAAAACAGGCCCAATGATGAATCAAGATACCAAGATTGGGCTTTGGTTCTTGTTACTTTGGGGATTAGGTCTAGTGGCTGGCGTTCAAATTGGCATGAATCATAAAGAAATAATGAATGTGCTTAACGGAAGACCGTCATTTTTCATATCGGTATCGTGTCCCGATGAAGGCCTAAGAACCATTCAATGCGAGGAGTATAGAGCCCTGATGAAAAAACATGAGGAGTCTCGATGATGAATAGTGCCTTCAAACAACGCGGCGTGGGGATAGTCGAGTTTCTCATTACGCTCGGGCTCAGCCTAGTGATTGTGGGTATCAGCTACCCGGCGTATCACAATTATCAGGAAGACGAGAAAGCGAAAGCTTACGGTGAGCACATAAGAGGACTGATAGAGCGCATTCATCAATATCAATACTACAAAATCACCGAAGAGGGTGTCGATGCGACCAGTAAAGCGAGTTGGCCAGCAACGTTGGATAACCTCATGAACGACTACCCCGAACAATACTGGGGCAGTTGCACGATTGACCAAGAACTCAACAGTGAATGTAAGTTGCCAGATTATGTGCCGTGGAGCCATTCGCGTCTGAGTACTTACTTTTACACCGACCTTACGCACATACCGGCATTTAACGAGCATTTAGTCATTCGCATTCCTCTTTCTGAACTGGCTTCAGATCCGAAAGAGTGGACGCGTTGGTCAAGCGTGTTGATTGACATTCCAGGAGCTGAGCGTGCAGGTAATGATATCCACATTACCTTGCGTCAAGCGACGTTAGCACTGATGTACGAAAACATTGTCATGCGCGATGGTTTCACCACGTTAACCGGGGATTGGGATGTAGGCGGAGCACACGGTATTACCAATGCCAAGGATGTCACGCTTAGAGCCAATGATGGGTCGCAAATACCAGTGAGTTCAAAACTTTCAGAATCGACCACTGCAAGGCACGGTGAATGGGTAGACAAACCTCAATGTATTAGCGGGCAAACCGTGCAGGCAAACCTGTCCATTTCAAGTGTTGACGTCGATACCCGTCATTACACTCTCCTTGGAGGGTTGAAACCTTACATCTTGTCGCAAACGGCAACGCAATGGCGCGTTGGGATGTCGATCAGCGTCAAGGTAAACAGTACCGGCCAAGAGGCCGTAATCACAAGCGGCGAAGTGCTACTAACCGCTTCTTGTCGTTAAAACGAAAAGGAAATGATATGAGAAAATTCAAATCGGTCATCATAGGAATGACGATGGTGTGTTTCACGTTACCTAGTATAGCAAAAGTCACATTAGATGACGTGTATCAAGCAGACGCTCAAGACCGAGCGGAGGATTTGGCTCGCAACGCTGACTATATTGCTAGGCATAGTAGCCCGTTAGAGCCGAACGTAGGGGGATCGAATCCAGGTCAAGTGGTGGAGTATTCGACTGGGGGGGAGACGACCACTGTTATTACCAAAACACTTAAGTCAACGAATGGTTGGGCATGTGCTTTGAGTAAAGTCAGCGGGTATTATGGTCGTGGTTTAAAAGGAACGGATGCGCACGTCTATCAATCTGGAGGGTATTGGCGTTTAAAATCTGGACGAGCGAGTTGTGGAGGCTGCGCGGTTTCAGCAAAAGCCATCTGTTGGCAGACTCAATAATAAAAAGCAAGAGGTGTGCGCCTCTTGCTTCATATAACTATCGATCATAAAAAAGACGATATCAGAACAAAAGATCATAGATAAAAATATGATTAATCAG
>NZ_MCYD01000213.1:0-726 GCF_002876325.1 Vibrio sp. 10N.261.52.A1 | reverse complement strand
GCCTAGTTAACCGTTTGCATAAAGGTTTAAAACACAAATGGTTGATCTCAGCTAAAATTAATCAAGACAGAATACCGTACGACCTCTTTCTTTATTGTAAATAAAGTGGATAATAGCCCCGTAAATTAATACCTAATAAATGTGAGTCCATTATGTCTTCTGAAGCTACTATGCTAGAACGCTGCCAATCTAAATGTGAACTATGTGGTTCTGATTCTTCTCTTACTGCATACGCAGTACCGCCACACAGCCACGTAACAGTGGATCACGGCATCATGGTATGTGACAAATGTCTTGGTGAGATTGACGAGCCTAAAGATATTAACCACTGGCGCTGCCTAACAGACAGCATGTGGAGCCAAGAAGCCCCTGTTCAAGTAACAGCATGGCGCCAACTAACTCGTCTTAACTCAGAGAGCTGGGCTCAAGATGCGCTAGATATGATGTACATGGAAGAAGAAACATCAGTATGGGCACAAATTGGCATGTCTGCTGATGACAAGCCTCTTGATTGCAACGGCGTTGAACTTAAAAAAGGTGACGACGTAACAGTAATCAAAGATCTTCCAGTTAAAGGTACTAACCAAGTAATTAAGCAAGGTACGGTTATCCGCGGAATCAGCGTTGGTGACGATCCTAAGCTTGTTTCTGGTAAAACTAACGGCGGTCAATCAATGTACGTAATCGCTGAATTCTGTCGTAAGAAGTAATCTCGCATTAAGTATC
>NZ_MCYD01000212.1:0-620 GCF_002876325.1 Vibrio sp. 10N.261.52.A1 | reverse complement strand
AAGCAGAGGTGAACGGCTCGACAGAGATTAAACAGATCGCTAGAATGTCGCGTCTAAAATTTCTGTCCTGAGGCTAATCGGAGATACCTTTCTTGTTTCCGAAAACAAGCTTCGCTGCTTTTTATTAGTGAGTAAAAACTGAGCTTTTAACAAGTATGTGAAGATGAAGATATCGCTGATTAGTCTGGTGTTTGGTTGAATGATCAATTCAAACATCAATGCTCGATTTTAAATTAGGTGTTCGGATAGAGCACTACACAAGGATGCAGCCAACAACGTCGGCTTTTGAATTAAAGCTAAGTTACGGCTCATATGCTCAGATTACTGAGCCAGTTTTGAGGTTTATATAATGCAAGTTACTGTTGAAACGCTAGAAGGCCTAGAGCGCCGTCTTAATATTACTGTTCCTGCTGCAAACATCGAAGATGCAGTTACAGCTGAACTACGCAACATCGCGAAAAACCGTCGTTTCGATGGTTTCCGTAAAGGCAAAGTGCCAATGAAGATGGTTGCTAAAATGTACGGCAAAGCAGTACGTCAAGACGTGATGGGCGAAGTAATGCAACGTCACTTCATCGAAGCGATCGTTAAAGAGAAAATCAACCCAGCTGGCGCACCAA
>NZ_MCYD01000211.1:0-257 GCF_002876325.1 Vibrio sp. 10N.261.52.A1 | reverse complement strand
GTCTACAAACGTTAGACCAACACTGCCAAATTTGTCATACGCAGTATTATAGATGGCGTTATTTTTTATTACTGAAACAGCATAGGTGGTATGCGGTTCAACAGTATGTGTTAGATAGTTTCCGTTTATGGCATTCATCGTATGCTTTTCAGCGTTAATGGTTAGAACATCACCTTCAACGTCTGGCTCTCCTATGATCATTAACTCGAAATCATATATGGTTGTCTCCCGAGTACTCCAAAGAATAAAATCGATAT
>NZ_MCYD01000210.1:0-952 GCF_002876325.1 Vibrio sp. 10N.261.52.A1 | reverse complement strand
ACTGAATGGTATGAGTGGATATTCAACATTATGGTGAATAGGTGAGCTTTTTAGCGATATTTTGCCAATAAATTGAGCATGTCATTGGACGAGTAAATTTCGATATTTTGGAAATTATTTTCGAATAATCGGAACAACATGGCCTGAGCGACATCCTTCGATTGGATAGGGCGTAGGTTTTTGAATTTCCCAAACATAAAAGGCGATAGAAGCGGAAACACGCTTTGTAGCAGTTTTTCGTCGGCTCTTGGTTCTTCTCGTTCGCCAACCAATGGCCCTGGACGTGCAATGAAGAGTTGCTTGAAGCCGATACGCTTTAAGTTCTGCTCCATTTGACCTTTGCATTTGAGGTAGTGTGAATAGGAATCGACGGATGCTCCATAGCTGGATACGACCGCGACTCGTTGCACTCCCAAGAACTTCATCGATTGTGCGACTTGACTGACAAGCTCAACATCTACCTTCCGTAATGCTTCTTTCGAGCCTGCCTTTTTCTTGGTGGTACCTAAGCAGATGACTCCTAGGTTGGGTGTGGTTTTGGTATCGTCCCAACTGGTGACTTGCAGATCACTATGAATCAGCGTGTGGAGTTTTTCTGAGTGGAACTGTGAATCGAGTGCCCTTCGGGACAAAGCGTAAATGTGCTGTATCGCAGGCTCGTTGATGAGCAGGTTCATCACATGATGACCAATCAGTCCGGTAGCACCAGCCACTATGATTGATGTCTTATCTCCAGAAATACTCATAACTATCCCTAACGTTTACGTAAGTCACTGTTTCAATCTAAACCTTCTTGTTCAATGACGAAAACTTGTTCGCTTTTAATGTGAAGGCACTTGCAAATTAAAGACGAGCCATCGGCATTAGCTATAAGAAAATAGTGTTGTGGAAACAAGAAAGCCCGCGTATACGGGCTTAAAGAGATCAGGCAATATAATGAGCGTAATAGATT
>NZ_MCYD01000209.1:0-375 GCF_002876325.1 Vibrio sp. 10N.261.52.A1 | reverse complement strand
CAATAACTTATTGTTAATTTCGCTGGGATTTAAGGTGGTTACTAAAAGTTAACCAGTTGTAGTCTAATTCTAGGTAACCATAATAAACCACAAGACAGCGATATCTTCTTCGCTATGTAAAGCAGTCAATTTATTAAAGGGTTAATTATCATGAGTAACGTTCTAATCATTAACGCACACGAGCCATCGCCATTTTCTGAAGGTAAGCTAAATGCTGCTCTAGTCGAGAAAGCTCGCACCAAGCTAGAGTCAAAAGGTCATGAGGTTCGTGTGGTTACCATGCAAGATGAAATTGTCGTTGATGAGCAACTGGCGCACTTTGAATGGGCAGACCGCGTAATCCTTCAGTCTCCTGTTAACTGGATGACGATTCCA
>NZ_MCYD01000208.1:0-1038 GCF_002876325.1 Vibrio sp. 10N.261.52.A1 | reverse complement strand
GTATATCGGACGTTACTTACCTAATTACCTAAGCGGATTTCCTAGTCTAAAACGGGAGCAAAGTTTACGTTAACGTATTTTTAACTTAAGAGAGTAACTAAGCTCAGCCACAAGGAGGTTAGCAACAATGGTTTATCAATGGGCAGTGTTTCGTCATCAGCGTCCTATTTTGGGGGCGGGGTGTGAATTTTTTGTTGTCATATTCGCTTTTTTATCAATAGCTTTACCTCTGATATATGAAGAAAGCTTATTGATGCTGGGAATATCTTCAGGACTTGCCATCATCTGCTTTATTCTATTTTTACTTTTTGCCCAAAGTGACAAGCTCCGAAGGTCTATGTCTAACTAGAAAAATGGTCTTCTTAAAGGAAGATAAGTCCCTGTTCTTGGGTATTTAAGCCCTGCGATTCCCCATACTTTTGGGTTCTAATTATTTTACTAATTGAGCAAAGCCGCTTGGTAGTTAAGGTACGACAGAATCGCTTGGTGATCACAGAGAACTAGCTACCGTGTCTAGCTCGGATCTGCCCCAAACCTTCACAGAACCTGCAAACGGAACACCTGAGCAGTACACCAATAGACCAAGTTAATCTAATCCGTACTTTGATCTCTTATACTCTCTTATACGGTATTTTCCGTAATTCGACCCCGCAACTATATGCCGATTCACATAACAGGTTGATACCAGTTGAGTTTTATAATAAATGGCAGCAACATAGACGGAATGCAAAGACGGAAAAAGTCCGTCTACGAAGCGTTAGCCCTCTCGAATGAAATAGGTTACAAAGTGATTACAAAAATAGCTAGAAATCCTGAAAAATTTGATTCATTTGAGCTTTATTCGAAGCTTTGTGCAAAAAACGCTCTGGATATAAATGACGAAAATTCAATTGATAAGGTTATAGAAGATCTCCGGACATCGTTAAAACAAAACCACAAAAATTTGAACCTTGTGTTCGGAAAACGAGTTGAATCAATGTTTGGGATGCTGGCCGCATCCTTAGGTAAATGTAGTCTTATAAAGCAAGAAGATGGTGG
>NZ_MCYD01000207.1:0-782 GCF_002876325.1 Vibrio sp. 10N.261.52.A1 | reverse complement strand
AAATTGATAATTATAAGAATCCACTCATTCACAACAATAACGGATATAGGTTAACGATTGATAAGATCTCGAAGAAGTCAATTGATACATTGGAAGTTCAAGAGCGAGATAAGATTTTTGATTATCACCAGAGAGTCTACAATGAGAATCTAGAATCAGCTTGCTTCTATGATATTTCAGGTGGAAAGTTAGAGTTTATCTTGTACTTTTCTGCCAATTTATTAGTTGGTCATATCGTTAGAAATTCAGAGTATATCATTAGTATCGGCTCCCAGAATCAAAAAGTAAGGTACGATATTATTCGATATATGTCTCAAGATTATTGCGGTATTGATATTACGTTTCCTGTACTTGACCACTCTTTTGCGCAATTCATCGAAGACTCTAATACTGGAACACTTTTCGTTAAAAATAAACGGATCTATACGACTTGTAACCTATTTGAACTGCTTTCAAATCCCATGATTTTTGCTTTTTATAAAGGTTACACAGACTTTAAGTTTCTTCGTTATGCTGAGTTGCTGAAGAAAAGTGACGACGTTTATTCGCGTCTCATTCAGTTAACACATTAAGGTTACTGTTTACTGGCACTTCTTGGTCATAAGGTCTCACTCAATTTCAAGACGATTCCACGATCTCATTCTCGGAAGAGATCGTGGACTATTAATATTCCTTTAATTATTTGTATGTATTTCACTCTCAACATTTCTGTGAATGAATGACATCGGTTTTATCGAACTAAGTTCATAGAATACCTTTTTTAAAGTAGGTGATTTATGGAT
>NZ_MCYD01000206.1:0-343 GCF_002876325.1 Vibrio sp. 10N.261.52.A1 | reverse complement strand
CTCAAGAGCAAGAAATGGGGTTGAAAGCGTTGGGTGTGGCTGAGTTTCTTTCGGAATCTCCCCTTGTAACGCGCATTATTGAAGAAAAAGGAACACTGAATCCTGAAGGCGTCCCACATACCCTCCCTGAAGAAACCCAAGCTAAATTCCGGAACCTCACTCAATTGATTGGCGCGGCGTTTATTGTTGTTGGTGACGAAAAAGGTGTTCGTTTGATTCACCCATATGACGATAGGCTCGGTAAACCAATGCGCGGCGGAGACAATCAAAAAGCATTGGTATTCGGGGAGTCTTATGTTTCAACCGCTAAAGGTTCATTAGGTTTTTCGGTTCGTGGTAAATC
>NZ_MCYD01000205.1:0-487 GCF_002876325.1 Vibrio sp. 10N.261.52.A1 | reverse complement strand
CTTCTTCTGCTCTTCTTCAACCTTGTGCACGATCTGACGGTTACTCACATACGAAGTGCCAATCAAAAAGCTCAAGCTCAATACAACCATCCCGATCAGAATACCCATTAGTTGGAAGTTCATCTGCTTAAGTTGATGCATTGGTGAAGAGATTACGATAACGAAACTGCTACCGTTCATCGACTCTTTATGCGAGTAATAAATACGATCAACGGAGGTAACGGTACTAAAGCGCACGTCACTACCAAGGCCAGTTTTTAAAGCTTGTTGAAACTCAGGACGATTGCTGTGGTTCTCAACACTCGCCAATGCATGATCAGAAAGGTCTGTATCACCAATCACCACACCATCAGGCGTAATAACCTGGATTCTCAATCGCGTACTGGCTTGAGTAAGATTGCCAATGTAGTCATCTACATCCACTCCAGCAGTAAATAGGCTACTATCTTCACGGACCTCATAAACAACGTCAGACATCAATGAGACG
>NZ_MCYD01000204.1:0-1767 GCF_002876325.1 Vibrio sp. 10N.261.52.A1 | reverse complement strand
CAAAACAGATCTAACCGCGTTTCCATTTACCATAATAAAAAGGCGCAAAGTGAATACTTTGCGCCTTTCTCTATTTCTAACTGTCGTGTTTAGGTATCTAGTGAATTTGATATTAATTAAAAGACGATCCCTACAAGCGACCAGTAATCACTTGATTACTTCTTGATACCTTCAACGTGTAGATCCATGTCTACGTAGCTTGAAGCGCCCATTACTGGAATGTTGAAATCGGCAAGTTCTAGACGTGTTGTACCAACGAAACCAGCACGCTCACCACCCCATGGGTCTTGACCTGCACCGATGAATTCAGCTTCGATAACGATTGGCTTAGTTACACCGTGAAGTTTAAGATCACCCATAACTTCAAGTTTGCCGTCGCCTTTATCAACAACTTTCGTGCTGTTGAATGTAGCGTCTGAGAACTTACCAGCGTCAATGAAATCAGAGCTACGAATGTGCTTATCACGCTCAGCATGGTTAGAGTCTAGGCTCGTAGTATCAACAACAACGTTTACTTTTGATGCTTCAACGTTGTTTGCGTCATACGAGAAATCACCAGAGAATGTGTTAAAACGCCCTTGGATAAAGCTGTAACCTAGGTGGCTAACTTTAAAGTTAACTGATGCGTGTGCACCTTTTGTATCAATCACGTAATCAGCAGCGTTAGCAGCGTTAGCAGCGAAAGGCATTGCCATAGCGAATGCTAATCCTGTAGCGATAATTGACTTTTTCATTTTGAAGCTCCTATCATTTTTCGTAGCGTATCGTCTTTGTCGATAACGTGGTGTTTTATCGCCGCTAAGGCGTGCACTGATGCCATAATGATCAGTACCCAGGCAGCATAGTAGTGAACCGTTCCTGCAAGATCAGATTGGTTTGCAAATAGTTCGCCCATACTAGGCACGGTGAACCAATTGAAAACATCGATCCCACGGCCATCTGATGTAGAAATCAAATAACCAGAAATAAATAAAACCGCTAAGTTAAGGTACATAAAGCCATGAGCAATTTTCGCAGCTACAACTTCGTAAGCTTTACCTTCTACTTTCGGTGACGCGGTAACTAACTTCCAAACCAAGCGAACCACAGTAACAACAGCCAAAAGAATGCCTACCGAACGGTGGTAGTCTGGTGCTGTTTTGTACCACTCGCTGTAATATGAAAGGTCAACCATCCACAGGCCAACGCCAAATAAACCAAAAATTGTTAGCGCTGAAATCCAATGCATCGCTCTTGCTAAAGGGTTGTAATTTCTAACGTTGTTTTCCATACATCTATTCCGAAAGTTAACGAGTCGTGTAGTTTTCAAAGCGTACCCTACACTAAGTTTCTGTAACATAGTATTTACCAAGCTTTACATTGGTAACATCATTTCAAATTAAACGAGTTATTCAAAATTTTTGAACAAGTTAGGGCACAACGTTAGATTTCAACGATTTGCTCAATCTCATAAAGCTCATCTGAGATATCCATCATCTTTCGTTCCATGACCTTTTGTGCGTCTTCTATCCCCTTGTTGTAGTAAACCGCACCAAACTTTTTACTGATGAAGTCAACCAAGAATTCTGTGTCGAACTGACCAAGTTCCACATCAAGCTCATCCTGAAGGTACTTCTGAAGCGTATGAGTAAGTTCTGACTTCTGTTTCGAATCTAATTGAATGGTCATTAACGTGTCCAAATAAAATGTAAGTAGAAGAATTGTGATTAACTGACTAAGCTTACGTTAACTCACTGCTACTTAGCTAACTAATCAAATCCTTCTAAC
>NZ_MCYD01000203.1:0-8209 GCF_002876325.1 Vibrio sp. 10N.261.52.A1 | reverse complement strand
GCTAATTACAAATATGTCATTTCCATTTTGGAAATATAGTCTTGCATAGATTTCATTAGTGGAAATTAAATCGTCAGATATAGAATAAGCCCATAACAATACTAAGGGTTTAATCATGAGCCACCAATCTGCTTCTCCACAACTTTCAGAACAACAACAGCGCTTTAGCAATATCATTTCAGATGCCAACCTGTCGCCAAAACAGAAGTCGAGCTATCTTGCCTTAGAAGCTGAAGCGAGCCTACCGTACATGCCGGTAAGTCACGAAGTAGAACAAGCCTTACAACAAGGCGTGCTATGTGACATGTTTGAAGGTCACGCTCCATTTAAGCCGCGCTATGTGCTTCCTGACTATTCTAAATACTTACATCAAGGCTCAAAGTATTTAGAGCTTAGCGCGGCAACTAATTTCGATGAAGCATTGAACATGCTTACCATCCTGTACCATCACGTCCCATCGGTCACATCTATTCCGGTTTACTTAGGTCAATTGGATGATGTGTTGATGCCTTTTGTTGGCGACTTAACAGAAGAGCAGGTTTATCAGAAGCTTAAGCTATTCTGGATCATGCTAGACCGCACGCTGCCAGACGCGTTCATGCATGTGAATATCGGCCCAACAGACAACGTTATTTGCCGTACTATTTTACGAGTTGATGCTGAACTCAAGCAAATTGCGCCTAACCTTACTTTTATGTACGACCCAGCCGTAACACCTGATGACCTGCTGCGTCATGCTGCGAGTAATATTTGTGAATGCAGCAAGCCACACATCGCTAACTACCCAGCACACGCTGCGGCATACGGTGATAAGCGCTTTGGCATCGTTAGCTGTTACAACTCTCTGCCCCTAGCTGGTGGCTCAAACACGTTAGTACGTATGAACTTGAAACAAGTGGCGTTAAAGTCTGAAGACAGTGTCGATTTCCTACAGCAAGTGTTACCACACTACAGCGCTATCATGGTTGAGCTGATGAACGCTCGCAGCCGCTTCTTGCATGAAGAATCTAACTTCTTCGAAGGCTTCTTAACTAAAGAAGGTTTGATCGAAGAAGATCGCTTTGCACCAATGTTCGGCATCTACGGTATGGCTGAAGCCGTGAATATCTTGATGGAGAAAGAGGGCAAAGCGGGGCGTTATGGTCATGACGAACAAGCTAACCAACTTGGACATCGCATTTCAGAAAAACTGGCTGAGATCGTTGATCGTTCTGAAGTGAAATATGGTCTAGAAGGCAAGGCTTTATTGCATGCTCAAGGTGGTATCAGCCTAGATGAAGGTGTCACTCCAGGTGTGCGTATCCCTTATGGAACAGAACCAGATCCTGTCTCTTACGTTCGTGCGACTGCGGGTCATCATAAATTCTACACCTCTGGTATCAGTGACATTTTGACCATTGACGAAACAGTGAAGTCGAACCCTGAAGCTATGCTTAACCTGTGTAAAGGGGCAATCCAAGCGGGTTACCGTGAGTTTACCGCTAACGTTGCATCAAACGACTTAGTTCGTGTGACAGGTTACATGATTAAGTTGTCTGACATCGCTAAATACGACGAAGAAGGTTCGCGCACCAACACGACTTTCTTAGGAGCTGAAGCGGCGAAAAATACGGGCATCTTAGAGCGTAAACCGCGCGTGGCAAGCTTAGAGATGTCGCCAACGTACGAATAACCTGGTGTTCGAATCACATTAACTATGAAAATTTCTGATCTAACAACTCAAATGGCTAGGGTTAATAACAATAAGACAGAAAAACAAGCGAAGGTCAGCCGTGTGCTGACCTTTTCTTGTGTTGATGGGCCGGGAAATCGGCTTGTGCTGTTTCTACAGGGGTGCAATTTCGACTGTATAACCTGTCATAACCCTCATACCATCAATCACTGTAATCATTGCGGAGATTGCGTTAGTGGCTGCCCAAGTGGTGCCTTGAGTACTATTGGTGGCAAAGTGATATGGGATCCGGTGGCTTGCACCAATTGCGACCAGTGTATTGATGTTTGTGGTCACAAATCGAGCCCGAAAATCACCACGATGACGGTTTCAGAAGTGCTAGAACTTGTGAGACATAACCAGTTCTTCCTGAGTGGTATTACCGTGTCGGGCGGAGAAGCGACCATGCAGTTGCCGTTTATCATTGATCTATTTGAAGCGATGAAAAGCGATCCGCAGCTAGCGCATCTCACATGTTTTATTGATAGCAATGGCTCGCTGTCAAAACAAGGCTGGGACAAGGTGTTGCCTTATCTTGATGGAGCGATGATTGATCTTAAATCTTGGCAATCAGAAACCCATAACTGGCTAGTGGGAAGAGGGAATCATCGTGTGTTTGAAACCATCAATTATCTAGCGGAACAAGGTAAGTTACACGAAGTTAGGCTTTTGCATATTCCGGGTAAGAGTGACCTTGAGGATGAGATAGAGCAAGTTGGGTATTACTTGAAAGGATTGCCAGCTGATGTTCGGATTCGACTCAATGCTTTTCAACATCACGGCGTGACTGGCGAAGCGTTGGAGTGGCCTAAGTGTACAAAACAACAGATGCAAAGCTTTCACGACCAGCTCTACACGATTGTTCAAAGGCCGATGCAAACGCCAGAGGTGTACACTTAATATTCTCGGTCTTCAATGACCAAAGAACTAGGCTTCTAAAAAAAGAGCTAGGCTTCTAAAAACAAGTCACACAGCCATTTGATCGCCTGATCATTCATGTTTGGCTTGTTCCACACTAAGCTGTACGCCACTTTTCCGTAATCGAAGGGGAGTGGCTTACTCACTAATCCATGCGCTTGTTTCGCATGTTCAGCCCACTGTTTCGAACAAGTGAATAGGAAGGGGGTATTGTGACAAAGCACAGCCGCTGCCCCAAAATCAGCGACCGAAATAGCCATCTCTCTCGGCTTATGGCGTTGCACTAAGCTTTGTTCAAAGTAAGGCTGTGACAGTTCATTATCTAAGATGCCAATGTGCTTGTAGTTTAGGTACCCCTCTACCGTAAGCTCTTGCTGTGCGAGCGGGTGGTGAGCACCCATCAAGCAAACCATCTCATCCGGCAGGATCGTTTCCCACACCAGATCTTTGTTGTCTGTTGGAGGTTGAGAAATATCGTGAGGCAATAAGATCAAATTAACCTTGCCGCTGAGCAAAGCATCGAACCCAAGCTGCTGTTTCGAATAGATATGAAGTTTTGCTTTCGGAGCAAGCTCTGTGGTGATTCTGCTGATCTTAGAGGCGAATACTTCAAAAGTACTCTCACGCATCGAGAGTGAAAAGCTGCCTTGGTACTCCTCTGGAGCAAAGCTCTTCTGATGAAGCAATCCATTCATGCTGGAAAGAATCGCGTGAACCGTTGGAGCGATTTGAAGTGCAAAGGGCGTTGGGATGAGCTTAGTGCCATCTCGGTAGAACAGCTCGTCGTTGAGGATCTCACGAAGCTGAGACAGGGTCTTACTCACACTTGATGGGCTAACACAGAGCTGCTCAGAGGTTTGAGTCACGCTATGGGTATTTAGCATTATATGTAGAGCAGTGAGGTGCTTAAGGCTCACTCTCAATAAGTGTAAGTAATCCATGTATGACTCACGCATTCAAATTGGCTTGTGATTTTGAATTTACAGCAAAACCGAGCAAGCCAAATTGATAAAGGTTATTTACGAGCTAACTTATGGTGAGCTCGCGAAAAGTGGCCTGCGCAAAATGCACCTACGATGGAAAGCTCACCGGCTAAACACAATGCAGCACAAACTTCAGCTAAAGCTTGGGATTTACCATTGCCGTGCAGCCCTAGCAAATCAAGACACGCTTTTTGGCTTGGAAGACTTGTACCACCACCAACAGTACCCACCATTAGGTTAGGAAGCGTTACACTTGCGTATAAACCGCCTTCTTTGTTTAGCTCCATGCGAGTCATACCGATGGCAGATTCTGCAACACACGCAGCGTCTTGTCCGCAAGCGATGTAAAGTGCAGCCAGTGCATTAGCGTAATGGGCATTGATACCGATAGTGCCGCTAAGAGCGCCGCCCACAGTAGTCATTTGACCAAACTGAACCATCTTCTCTGGCGTTGTGTGTAGATACTTAGCCACAAGTTCTGCTGGGATATTTACTTCAGCGGTTACCTTTTTACCACGAACGCTGCGCAAGGTTTGGGTATTGGCTTTCTTATCACCCGACAAGTTACCATCAAGGAAGGCATGGTCAGGCTTAACTGGTGTGTGTTCGATGATGTACTCAAATACCGCATTGGTCGCGATGGTCACCATATTCTGACCAGATGCGTCCCCCGTAAGAAACTCAAACACTAAATAAACATGGTTACCTTCAATGTTGATATTGATGTCGGTAAGTTTACCGTGGGAAGTCGTAGATTCAGCTAGGGTTTTAAACTTTTCATACTGAGTTACTGCCCATGCCACAAACTGTCCAGCTTCAACTAAACCTTGGAATGCAAAGCCAGGGGTGCGCGTTACGCCTTCATTGAGCAACATTGCACTCGCGCCACCACAAGCACTAATGAGTTTAGAACCACGGTTGTAAGACGCGACAAGTGCTGCTTCGGTTGTTGCCAGTGGAACTAGGTAATCACCTTGGGCAAACAAGCCGTTGACGCGCAATGGGCCAGAGATACCTACAGGTACCTTAACAGTGCCAACGAAGTGCTCGATGTTTTTTTCATAGGCTTGCATCTGGCTTTCAGTATGAGGGTCGAGTAGCTCTTTTTGTGATTCTTGATCATCGAGAGCAGTCCAACGACGTGTCACATTCTTTTCTGTCAGGTAAGGGCTAGGTGTCAGCTTCTTTGCCGGCTTTTCAAAATGAGGTTGGAGTTTATTTTCTAATTCGTCTGCGGAGATATCGCCCCCTAAAATAGAAACATAGTCACGGCGATGCAGATTTAGTTTTGGCATAAATAGTATGAAGTAAAGTTTGTGCAGCAAAATGGTTTGCGCTGATTCTACCGAGTAATAAACCAGAAACAAGCGCCAGATATAATGAGTTACAGTTTGTGTGCTTATTACGTCAAAAAGTATTAAAAGAGCTTGAACCAAAGGGATTCAGACTACAGGAACCGGACGCTAATATTGATTATAGATAAGTTCAACAGATCAGCACGGCCTAGATATGGATATCGAGTAGGCTGCCAATGGCTTCGTTTTGGCGCTCCACAACGCTAGCACCGACACGGTTATAGTTAGCACTCTGCGTTAATTTGACCAACGCATCGCTTGAAGATGAAGTGGGTTCTGGTTCTTTAAATGAAAGGGATTGCTCAGGTTCAACTTGATTAAAGCTGAAATCGCTGCCTTCGATTACATCGTCGTCAGATTCAGGCGCATGTTCATAGACTTGATTATGTTTTGAGGCTTGGTTGAGTTCGATCGCCGCTTCTTCAGCCATGTTGGCAGACTGCTGAATAATGGCGTAACCAGATTGAATACCAGATATCGACATAGCAGGACCTTTAATTGACGTATGGGAAGAGTCTAGGTGGACGATATTTTAAGCGCAATGTTGAGAAGGGGAAATCTACGGTGAAACGGTGAACTTAAGCTAAAATAGTGATATCTGTCTATTAACTGAACAGATCGTTAAGTGCATTTAGCTCTTCGTCAGTAAGCAGAGTTTCTTTCTCTGTTTCCAGGTTACCGTCAATCTCACCCTGCAACGCTTTTAGTTGCTCCGGGCTAAGAAGTTGGATCTGCTGTTTAAATGCTTCAAACTGTTGAGTATTCATAATGTGGCCTTGCTGCAATTCCATATGCTCTAATGAGCATAGACTACTGTAACCAGAAATCAAACAAGATTAAGAGAATATTAAACTTATTTTGTCGTTTCCTAGAACTAAGACAACTATAAATTTCTGTGGTCGCTTTTTGTCCGAGGAATGTTAAGCAAAGTTAAAGCTTGGTCAATCAAAGTCAGAAAGTCATGACAATGTAAAAATCGACTCATCCCTTATGCAGTAAGGCTAGGTGAGGAGTTGCCCTACCCAAATATAGGTATTGGTAGAGCAACCTGCAAATTTAACAAATGATCAAAAGGTAAGCGATTATCGCTATCTTTTTGTTTTTACAGTACTTTGTGCTTCGTTCAAGAAGCGTCCGTTTCAAACGCTTTGTCGATTTTTACTTTAACTGCAAATTTGGTTGCTAGCGTATGCAGTTCTGGAAGCATTCGATAGATCAAATGCAGCTGTTGTAGAACCATTCTGACAGAACTTTCGTCTTCTTCTCGCCACTCACTCAAACGTTTATCCAAATCAGAATCGTAAGTATTTTTGACTTCACACTGTTCGCAGTGAGAGTAAAGCTGATCATTGAGCGCGTCGAGGTGCTCATGGATGACACGGTGAGCATCTAAAACGAGCTTGTGTGTCGACTCGTCGTCGATACGTGTTCTATGCGCACCTAAAGCGGAAATGTAGCTTAATAGGGCGTGGTTGAGCGTTAGGAAGCGGAAACTCTCATCTTCAGAAGTACGATATTTCCCAGGCTCGACTAACATACTGCTGATCGCCACGGTCAGATTCGCATCGTTATTGTGCGCGCTACGACGAGCGATACGGTAATTCAGCGTGTCTTTTTTGCCGACTCGGTACTGACCGATGATTTGCGCTAGATAGTTTTTGTTGGCGTCCAGCGCGTCAGCCATTACCTTGTGTAGTCGCTTTGATTGCCAATCGGGTAACACATAAACCACTGCCAATACCGCCAAAGCACAGCCAATGAAGGTATCTGCAAGCCTTGGCAGAACCACAGCGTAGCCTTCACCAAGCTGGTTAAAGCAGAACAGTACCAATAGGGTGATGAAGCCTGTCGCGAAGCCGTAGTTATTAATACGGAACGCAAAGAACATCACACCACTGATCACAATGAATACCAACTGGCTTTCTTGAGAAGGGAAGAAGGTCAACAGTGGCACACCGATCAACAGGCCAGCAACGGTACCAATAACACGCGCAGTCAGCTTTTGGCGGGTAGCACTGTAGTTTGGTTGGCAAACAAACAATGTCGTTAGCAAGATCCAATAACCGCGTTCGATCTCAAACCCTTGGATGATCCCGTAGCCAAGTGTCAATGTGATTGCCATACGAATGGCATGGCGAAAGAGCATAGAGTCAGTATGAAGGTTGGCTTTGATCTTCTGCCACATTGCCGACAGCGTATGTGGGTTGGTGTCGTCTAATACATCTTCCTCTAGCTTTTCCGCATCTGGGTTACTGATGTTTGATAGCTGCTTCTCAACGGTCGCTAGGTTATTGAACAGATAATCCAGTTGGTTCAACAACGGCTTCCATTCGGGCTTATTTTGTTGATGTAGGTGGTTGAGTGAAGACATTAATTCATCCAGCGCTAACACTGACTTATCACCATGTTGATACTCAGCGCCCACCTTGAGTGAGCTCGCCACCTCTTTACATGCTGTTGCCTGCGCTTCCAGTAGGTATTTGAAGCGGAATAGCACATCAGAACGTTCAAAGTGTTTGGCAAGCTCTTGGTAGCGGTAGTGAGTAGAACTTACACGCTCGTGAATATCTTGTGCGATGAAATAAGTGTTTAAGAAGCGGTCACTTGGGCCATCAATGTGTCCGCGCTTAGAACGGTTAAGCAGCGTTGCTTTACACATGTTGAGCGCATTCACGGTACTCGCATTCAATTTGGCTTCAATAATGCGGTGTGGTTGAGGAATAAGGTCAGAAACAGGGTAGAAAAGCTCAGCCTTCGATTCCATGTAGGTGCCAATTTGGTCAAACACCGTAGCAAGGTTCTGCTGTACAGGTTGCATCGGCCACACGATTTGCCAAATCATCGACATGAAGTAGTACCAAGCTGCGCCCGTTAAGAGTAACAAAGGTTGGAACCATAAGTTGACGCTCTCATGGGCCCCGAGCATGGTGTAGATGGCCACTAGCAGAGAACCAAAGGCGATACTGGCGTATTTAGGGCCGATTGCACCCAGCATGATGAATGAGAATGTTGACGCAAATAGACCCAATGCGAACAGCCAGGGGGTGTCGAAAAGTAGTTCAATAGAAAAAGCGGCGACGGCAAAACAGATAAAGGTTAGGGTCAGGGCTTTTAAGCGACCGGTAAAGCTGTCATCACTTTCGGCCAATGCCGCAGCGATAACACCTAAAATCAACGGGGTGATGAGTGTGTTCTGTCCATAATACCAAGCAGGTACGACTACTCCGAGCAGAGTGATGAGA
>NZ_MCYD01000202.1:0-257 GCF_002876325.1 Vibrio sp. 10N.261.52.A1 | reverse complement strand
ATTCAAGTACGTGGGTCGCAAAGGAGTGACGCAGTTTGTGCGGGCTAATATGGCTCGCTACAGATTGCTTCTTGCCCCACTCTTCCATACGTTTTTGCACACTGCGGTGTGAGATGCGTGTTCCCAGCTTGGAAACAAACAGCGCGTCCTCTCCCGGAGAAGCCAATTCACCGCGGACTCGCAGCCACTTATCGACCCACTCTTTGGCTAAGCCCGAAAATGGCGCCTTGCGCTCCTTGTCACCTTTACCGATCACT
>NZ_MCYD01000201.1:0-805 GCF_002876325.1 Vibrio sp. 10N.261.52.A1 | reverse complement strand
TTATTAATCACATCAATGCAAATGATTCCATATAAAAGAATGAGTTTTGTGATATTCAGCTAACAAAAAAGCCAGCTAAAAATATAACTGGCTTTTATGGTTTTTTCTTTGTTATTGAGTGAGCTTAACTTTCACTTAACTCAGTTTTGTTTGGTGAGTAGTGCAAAATAGCCATCGATGTTGGAGATAACAACATTTCCCCTTCAGCGTGACCTGGTTTTACATTTCTCAAGTTAGTATCACATATCGTCACCCAGTTTTGTTCACGGTCATTGGGTAAGCTGAAACGCGCTGGGGCATTGGTTTGGTTGATGAGATAAATCAGCTCATCGCCATCTTTACCAATACCAAGATGCAGTGCTACTGAGCTTAAACGGTTCCAATCATCATGCTCCATCAGCGTGCCATCAACACGGCTCCAGAAGATGCGATTAGAGTTACGTTTTTCGCCGCTGAACGCCTGGATAAAAGGCACCATGTATTGCTGACGTGCGGCGATCATCTCTGACAGCCAAGTTTTGAAGTAGGTCTTGCGCTCTGAATCTTCCCAGTTCAGCCAACTCGTCTCACTATCTTGGCAGTAAGCGTTATTGTTACCCTTTTGAGTATGAGATAACACGTCTGCTGTCAGAATGTGTGGAATACCGAAAGCAAACAGCAGGCTCGCCATGAAGTTACGTTTCTGCTTTTCACGAGTCGCGATAACCAAGAGGTTTTCGGTTTCACCCTCTACACCGTAGTTTTCAGAACGGTTATCACCATGCCCATCGCGGTTATTCTCACCATTTTCTTCATTGTGCTTGTG
>NZ_MCYD01000200.1:0-278 GCF_002876325.1 Vibrio sp. 10N.261.52.A1 | reverse complement strand
CCTTGCTGAGGATATGCGAAAAGTCCAAATCCTCACGGTTGAGGAGAAGGTTGGTAAGCTCTCCGCCAAGATGAGTGTTCCGTTGATCCTTTTCATCATGTTTCCGATCGTTATTTTGATTCTCGCACCGAGCATCATGCAAATGACATTGAGCATTTAGAGGGCAAATTAATGAATAGAAAACGTATTTTCTTCGTGATGTTAACGATAAGTCTTTTAGCAGGGTGCCAATCGACACCTTCTGAACAAGACCACCAGCTTGCCGAGGTGACAAGTAT
>NZ_MCYD01000199.1:0-319 GCF_002876325.1 Vibrio sp. 10N.261.52.A1 | reverse complement strand
TTACTATTTCATAAATGAAGACGGCAGTATTAATAATCACAAATACGCAGAAGCCGTGCAGGGCAACCAACCTCTAACAGCTAAGGAAATTATTGAGCCATTAGCTCAAACACTACCGGATATTCCACTAGAAAATGGGAATGACTTTAGACGCTATCTTGGTCAACTTACTAATGCTGCATATATTATCTGCGGTGGGTTCAGCGGCATGCGAGACTCTGAATTAGATAAGTTAACCCCTAATAGTTACTACCACGACACGTTTGAAGGACGCGATTATCATATGTTGCAATCCCACACCTTTAAGTTAGGAGAAAAA
>NZ_MCYD01000198.1:0-1090 GCF_002876325.1 Vibrio sp. 10N.261.52.A1 | reverse complement strand
ACTTCAACGCTTGTTACGCCTTCGCCAACCATTTCAACGATACCGCCACCTTCGTGACCAAGGATAGAAGGGAAGATACCTTCTGGATCGTCACCTGAAAGAGTGAATGCGTCAGTGTGACAAACACCAGTAGCAACGATACGAACAAGTACTTCGCCAGCCTTTGGCAGTTCAACGTCAACCGTTTCACGTTTTAGCGGCTCGCCCGCTTTCCAAGCAACCATAGCTTTAGATTGGATATGAGTTTGACCAGGTTTGATTTCGATAGTCATTGGATGCTTCCTTTATATGTCAGTACAGCGGATAACTTTGCAATTAAGTTCAACTCGTTAAGCGTAGTCGAGCTTAATTGTTTCCGCTCTCTCGTTTTGTTGGGGCTAGTATATGAGTGGTCATGGGTTTTGATAATCCCCTTAAATAGAAAATGATTATTACCTATTTGTAATAATCAATGGGGTTTGAAGGGGGAGAGTGAAAGGAAAGGTGTTGCTAAGAGAATCTATTGAAAGTCTAAACAGTAACTAAGTAGAAGGGACATTTATTGGAAATAAATAGAGCATAAGCTTGCCGCCTATTTTCTAGTTGTAGGTTTGAACATGCTTTTCTCTTTCCCACCTCCTTTAATGCTATCGCTTGCCATTGTGCTTGAAGTTGTTGCCACTTCTTTATTACCTAAAACACAGCAATTTACTTCTCTACCTGCCACTGCCGCAGTATTGGCTGGCTACGGCTGTGCTTTCTACCTGTTGTCTCTAACAGTGCAAACCATGTCTTTAGGTGTGGCGTATGCGATTTGGTGTGGGGCAGGTATCGTGTTAGTCGCAGCACTGTCTTGGCTGGTCTACGGGCAAAAGCTCGACATCTACGCAATCATCGGCATCGCTTTGATTTTGGCTGGCGTGGTGATTATCAACCTGTTTTCGAGTTCGGTGAGTCATTAGTGGCTAGATTGTTTTTGCCCCAAAATGTGTTTAGAACGTATGAATTTAGCATGAGAACTATTGTGGCAACAGCTTGCTGGCAAATCGTCTAACACTTATTCGTGCATCAGGCTAGAACATATTTTGCCGATCAATTCATGCTATACAGA
>NZ_MCYD01000197.1:0-578 GCF_002876325.1 Vibrio sp. 10N.261.52.A1 | reverse complement strand
GTTAGTTGCTTTCAAAAATAATAGGTAAGTACATGAAAGAGAAGTTGGTATCATTTGATCTCGAAACAGATCTAGTCATGTCATTGCGGTGCTTACTTGACGCTTTGTCTCAAATTGAAAGCGGGCAAAACACGTATTTCAAATGGGCAGTGATCTACGGGCATAACTCTGTTCAATCGGCAATGTGTTTAGCTCTCATTACATCGGACTCACGCCTAGTTCGGAAAAAAGATAGTTATCACTCAGAGTATGGTGATTTAGATAATATCGAATGGCTTTACGAAAAACTGCGGAAAGAAGACTTTCTTCCTTATATGGGTAGCCAAGTAATTGATAGTCAGCGATTTGAAAAAGAAAAAGTTAGCCGTTTGCAGACAGTTAGGAATACATTTATCCATCAGCACCCATCACTCTATGTCTTTACGTTTAATGAATTAGTAGAGTTAATCAGTATCTCTGTTGATCTAGTTGGTTTCTTAGTCAATGAAAGTGAGCGTCTAGCTATAAATGGGTATACACAATCTCAAATAAAGGGTTTGGTGGACGAGTTGAGCACGCAACTAACAAACTGTTTAAGA
>NZ_MCYD01000196.1:0-365 GCF_002876325.1 Vibrio sp. 10N.261.52.A1 | reverse complement strand
TTTCTTGATACTGTTTAATTCTCTAAATAATTGAAACTGTGGCTAGGCGACAAGGAAGCGAGACTCCTGAGCATAGCTTGCCTATGTGATTGAGCGAGTGCGCGCAGTCAACAACGCCATCAGCTTCAAGTATGACGAGAATTTTAGCCCAAGCGTTTGACGCTCATAACATCTTTGATCTGCTCGACTCGGCTTGTCACTCGACTCAGAATCTCAATATTGGTCACTTCTAAATCGAAGTCCATTACCGATAGTTGACGTTTGTAGTCGATACGGCTCTTCATTGTCGTCACGCTGATCTTCTCGTTAGAGAACAGTGAAGTGATGTCTTTCAATAAACCATTGCGCTCTAGCGCTTCAACACG
>NZ_MCYD01000195.1:0-376 GCF_002876325.1 Vibrio sp. 10N.261.52.A1 | reverse complement strand
TCACCTAGGTAACGGCGCTTCTGTATGTGCAATCAAGAACGGTAAATCTGTAGATACTTCTATGGGCCTTACTCCTCTTGAAGGTCTAGTAATGGGTACTCGTTGTGGTGACCTAGATCCTGCAATTATCTTCCACCTACACGACGCACTTGGTTACTCTGTTGAAGAAATCAACAACATGCTAACTAAAGAGTCTGGTCTTGCTGGTCTAACCGAAGTGACTTCTGACTGTCGTTTCGTTGAAGACAACTACGGTGAGAAAGAAGAAGCAACTCGTGCAATGGACGTGTTCTGTCACCGTCTAGCTAAGTACGTAGCTGGTTACACTGCAACTCTAGAAGGTCGTCTAGACGCAATCACTTTCACTGGCGGCATC
>NZ_MCYD01000194.1:0-395 GCF_002876325.1 Vibrio sp. 10N.261.52.A1 | reverse complement strand
CTGCTTCATCCAGTACTAACACTTCAACCTCATCAAAGTGAACCGCGCGCTGTCCGTACATATCGATCAAACGTCCCGGTGTTGCCACAAGAATATCAACACCTTCAATCAGACGATCTTTTTGATGTTGGTAAGAGACGCCACCGTACATCGCTAGTGACGTTAAGTTTAAGAACTTTGCGTACTTCTTGATGTTTTGCTCAACCTGAACCGCCAACTCACGCGTAGGTGTAAGGATCACCGCACGGATGCGTTTCTTACGTTGCGTTTCACCTTTGCTTAGCATTTCTAAGATAGGGAGAACAAAGCTCGCAGTTTTACCTGTACCCGTTTGTGCTGCCGCAATAAGGTTCTTACCAGAAAGTACAATCGGAATTGCTTTTTCTTGAATAGAG
>NZ_MCYD01000193.1:0-855 GCF_002876325.1 Vibrio sp. 10N.261.52.A1 | reverse complement strand
ACTTTGACTTAAGAGAGTTTATTCCTCGGTTCAATTCCGTTATCTTAACCACTTCGCAATAGAATAAAAAAGCTATCACATGCCATTAAAAACTGATGAGTTGAGAACCCAAGCTCTGGGTCCTATGCCAACTCCTGCCGAATTAGGCAACGCACACCCAATTACTGACGACGTTGCTGAGCGTATTGCAAATTCTCGCCGCCAAATCGAAGATATCCTAACTGGTCGTGATAACCGCCTATTAGTTATCGTAGGCCCTTGCTCTGTTCACGATACAGAAGCGGCACTTGATTACGCTGAGCGCCTGAGCCAAATTCAAGAACAATACAAAGACGAATTGTTTGTTGTAATGAGAACCTACTTTGAGAAACCGCGCACGGTTGTAGGTTGGAAAGGTCTGATTACCGATCCAAACCTTGATGGTTCATACGCACTGGAAACAGGTTTAAACAAAGCACGTCAGCTTCTGCTTGATATCAACAAGCTTGGCCTAGCAACCGCGACTGAATTCCTTGATATGATCACGGGCCAATACATCGCAGACCTGATCACTTGGGGCGCAATTGGCGCTCGTACTACAGAATCTCAGATTCACCGTGAAATGGCTTCAGCACTGTCTTGCCCTGTTGGCTTCAAAAACGCGACAAACGGCAACATCAAGATCGCTATTGATGCGATTCGCGCATCACAAGCTTCTCACTACTTCTACTCACCAGATAAAAATGGTCGTATGACGGTTTACCGCACTTCAGGCAACCCATACGGTCACGTCATACTACGTGGTGGTGATAAAGGTCCAAACTTTGATGCAGAATCTGTTGATAACGCATGTAAGCAACTTGCTGAGTTCGACCT
>NZ_MCYD01000192.1:0-7046 GCF_002876325.1 Vibrio sp. 10N.261.52.A1 | reverse complement strand
CCGAATAAAGCATTTGCCGACATGCTCGCTAATGAGTTTATCCCTTGGCTTTGTAGTGCGCATTCAATATGCCCCGCAGCTGAAAATACAGTGCTGTCTGGTTCGAGCTTTGGTGGATTAGCGTCAATGTTCATTGCGTTGGAGCACCCTCAACGTTTTGGAAAAGTGTTGAGCCAGTCTGGTTCATTTTGGTGGCAGCCAAAGACCGCTAAGAGTATCGCAAGTGATGAACAAAGTTGGATGAGTGAACTGGTGGTATCAAGCGGTAAGAAAGACATTCAGGTCTACCTCAATGCAGGTGTTTTTGAGACTGAGCCGGTGCATGCCAGCATCTATCAAACCAATAAAACCCTTTTTAATACCCTCAAAGAGAAAGGGTACCCCGTTACGTTCAAAAGTGCTGCGAGTGGTCATGACTATTACAGTTGGCGTGTTTTGCTCGCTGATGGACTAACAACACTTTTTAGTAAGTAAAGACCAAGGAAATATCCAAGAAATGGAACACATAAAAATACAAAAAAATAAATTAGCAGCGGCCCTCATGCTGGCTGGATTTGCCTCTCTATCAGCTATAGCTAGTGAAGCAAAGCACACAGAAACTATGGTTGTTACCGCAAGTCAGTATGAAACGGCGATAAAAAATGCACCTGCATCAATATCTGTGATTACGCGCGAAGAGATAGATAAGCTTCCTGCGACCGATATCTCTACCGCGCTTGAGAGTGTCGCGGGTGTGCATGTGGCGAGAACAACGGGTGCTGAGCCTAGAATCATAATTCGTGGCTTGCAGAACCAGAATTCAGCCAACGGAAATTACACTCTGTTTTTGATAAATGGTCGTCGTATCAGCTCTAGCGAAACAGTGATTCGTGGGGCGTCGTTTGATTTGTCGAGCATTCCAATGAGCGCGATTGAGCGAATTGAAGTGGTGCGCGGTCCAATGTCATCTCTATATGGTAGTGAAGCGATTGGTGGTGTGGTTAACGTGATTCTCAAGCAGGCGTCGACAGAGACTCATGTTTCTGGAAGCCTGACTTATAGTATGCCAGAAGATAATAAAGCGACAGCGTTATTGTCTGATGCAGACGGTGAACTCAAAAGTGGCAATGTGTTTGTCAGCGGGTCGATCATTCCAGATGTACTGACGTACACCACGACAGTCGATATTAGCGAGCGTAATGCTTGGTTCCCTGAAGATGCAGGGACGAGTTTTTCTCCTCAAACGGAACAAAAGCGAAATGTATTTCGTGGTTCTTTGAATTGGTACGCCACAGATCAAGACGAAATCTATCTTGATCTTTCTTACTCAAAGGATGACCGTGTAGAGAATAGCTACTTTAGTAACTTCAATAGGTTAGCAACTAGCTATTATGAGGGTGAAAAGCTAACTGGCACGTTAGGGCATGTACGTAGTTGGGATTGGGGGGAGTCTGATGCCAGTTATTTCTACGAAACCGCTGAAGTGGATGAAGACAACTTTCACCCAATGGTGGATGCAGCGGTGCTGAGTCAAGACAACCACACCGTCGATGCTAAGTTTGTCGTCGATCAGTTTGAAAGCCAGATTTTGTCACTTGGTGCACAAGTGTCTTATACCAGTGTTGAGAACGAGCGTGATTATTCGAGCTCTCGTTCAGTAACGCAAAGTGCCGCTTATGTTCAAGATGAGTACTTTGTTACGGATGACTTAACTGCAACCGTAAGTGGTCGTCTTACACACAATAACCAGTTTGGTAATGACTTTAGCCCTCGAGTCTATTTTGTTTACAACGGCATCGATAATGTGACCTTCAAAGGTGGGTATGGCGAAGGCTTTAAGTCGCCAACGCTTTTCCAATCGTCCGAAGATTTCTCATTAGTGAGTTGCGGTGGTCGATGTACATTGGTCGGGAATCCAGACCTCAAGCCACAGACCTCTAAGACTTACGAATTTTCAGCGATGTATTCAGGAGTTGATGGGTATGTGCAGGCGACGGCTTTCTACAATGATGTGAAAAACTTGATAGACCGCGACTTAACTCCATTTTTCAATGGCACTTCCGCAATTATTCAGTATGAGAACGTCGATAAAGTCGAAACCAAAGGTATTGAACTAGAGGGTAGCTATGAGCTTTCCGTAAGCTGGTCGTTTACGGCAAATGCGACGTATACCGATGCGGTTAACAAAGTTGATGATAAAGCTATTGCGTACAGCCCTGAATGGCTAGCGAATGCAAATCTCAATTGGTTGGCAACGCGTGATTTAGCCTTCTTTACTGGTTTGAATTATACCGGCAAGCAAAAAGATGGTTCTGATGCTGATCTAGACCCTTATACAATCGTGTCATTGGGTGGTTCGTATGCGTTTAATGACAACTTCAAACTTCGTGCTGGGGTGACTAACTTAACGGATGAGCGCTTGGACCAATCAAACCAAGTGTACGAAGAAACAGAAGTAGGACGTACCTACTATGTGAAGATGGATTTCGATTTCTAAAGCTTCACTCAAACAAAAATGGAACGCCTGAACGTTCCATTTTTCGTATCTGATTACCTGTGCCGCCTAGTGCACCGAATCATAAATCAATGTCCTCCTTCAGCTCTTAACCAAAACTCGGACAGGTCTTCAAACAGGTCATCGTTATCTAAGATGCTCAAATGGTTTTCGTTGTAGCCGAGGATTTGTGATGCGTGGAGTTGGGCTGGGCGCGACAATTGGCTTGAAAGGTTAATGACACCATCATTGCTTTTGGTATTGAACAGCTCCCCCGAGTTATAGCCAAAGGCTAAAAAATGTGGAGTGTGGTTTTTATCGTTATCATAAAACAGGTCAGCGATAAATTTGCCTTCTGGATTTAAGTCGACCCAGGCTGGCATTACTACTGGGGAGTACTCTATACCTTGCTTAGCTGAAGCAACACCACCGAATGGGGACGAGATGGTAGTCATGCTACTGACAAAATCGCACAACTGCCCGATACGACACTGACGAATACTATTGGCAACGATAAGCCCGCCCATGCTGTGAGCCACCAGGTGTAATTGTTGAATCTTGTATTGAGTGACGACGGTGTGCATTAGGTTGTTCAGACCTTTTGAGTTCAAAGCCAAAGACAAACCGGAAGGGTAGTTGAAAACCCATATTTGATATTTAGATTGGTCGACTTTTTCAATCAGCGGCTCAAAATCCAACGCAGTTGCGTTAATGCCATGCACAAACAAGATAGGGATTTTGTTTGGATCATACTCTGATAAAAAGTAGAGCCCAGCATTATGCTCGAGCAGGAATGTTAGTGGTTGCCACATCCCAAGTTTGGCGTTTTTTCTGTCAAAAGGGGGATCTTCAAGGTTCACGACTGCCCCGATATCCACCAAATCCAACTCGATTTTCAATAGTGAAGAGAGCGAACGATCAACAAAGGCGCTTGGGGCTTCATTCTCATTCACTTCGAGTGAGACTTTGATGGTGGAGTTGTCTTGGTAGTCACTAAGATTAATAACGCTGAATGCTTCGTTAGCTTGTAGGGTTAAGTCTTGGTTCTTATCTTCAAAGACAAGTAGGTAATGAATGTTATTCGATAGCTGCAAGTGGAGACGGTCACTGTTGATGATTCCATCGTAGCCATCCACTTCGCTTTGATTGATGTCTTTGATTTGTAGAATCACGACGGCTGACTCTGACGCGGGTTTGCTCAAAACCAGCTGGTATTGGTCGGTAATGGAGTCAATTGCGTCTATTTCGTGGGATAAGTTTCGAAAGTTACTGCATCCGAACAGCACTGAACTGACTAGCACTATAATGCCGAGCCGCAGCGAGGTAATCACTTGTAGCACTGATAATAGAGGTGTCGTCAGTACAACTCTCATTCTAATGTCATCCTTATTCCACCCTGATTCATCCATAAATCAATAACCTGTGTTTAATAGTAGCAATAAAACAGCGCTTAATAAAAAGGCAAGCAAGCGACTATAAAGTTCGCTTGCTTGCCTGAGAGGTTTCATTTTTTAGTGGGTATACTGAACACTAAAGCGTGTTTTTATACACCTTACCGTCTTTCATGATCAGTTTTTGTGTCTCTGTATTCGCCACACATGCCACGCCTTCTAGTGGGTTACCGTCGATGATCAGTAGGTCAGCGTAAGCGCCTTCAACCACTTGACCAAGTTTGCCTTCTTGGTACGGGTGTTGGTATGTAGACATTTCAAATAGGCGTCCACAGTTTGACGTCGCCATGCGAAGTGCAGTGATGGTATCGAATACTTGCTCGATCGCACCAAGCTCATTCAGTTGGGTCGCATGTACATTGGTTTCGCCCACACAATCGGTACCAAACGCGATGTTTTGGATGTCGTATTTCTTAATCAGTTCTGCCGACTTGAACATGGCTTTACCCACGCGCTCTGTCTTGCGATATGTCTCTTCGTTTGGCAGTGGGATCTTACGCTCTGCAATCAATGAAGAAGTGAAGTAAGACGGGATTACCCAAATACCTTTCTCTTTGATGATCTCTGCGATCTCGTCATCCATGATGGTAGCGTGTTCGAAAGACATGACGCCCGCTTCTGCTGCACGGCGCATCGCATCAGAGGTGTGGATGTGCGCGGCAACATACGTACCGTAATCTGAAGCGGCTTGTACTGCGGCTTCCATTTCGTCGGAAGTAAATTGCAATGTGTCTAGCGGGTCGAAGGTCGATGATGCACCGCCACCGGCCATGATCTTGATTTGTGACGCGCCCATAAACAGTTGCTCACGCACGGCTTTCAATACTTCTGAGCGACCATCGGCTACTCGCATCGCGCCTAGCTTCATCATTGGCGAGTCTTCGTGCCCATTCGCTAAACGTTCTTGAGCTTGGTTTTGGCGGTAATCTGAGTGGCCACTGGTTTGTGAAATCGCCGCCATTGAAGGAAGAATACGTGGGCCAGTCGCGTAGCCGTTGTCGATACTTTTCTTAAGGCCAAGGGTGTTACCTGCTACATCGCGAATAGTGGTAAAACCGCGCATTAGCATCTCTTCTGAAATCTTCGCTGAGCGAATTGCGACTTCTTCACGTGTCATAGTATCAATCACATTGAAAGGTGCAGATAGCGTGATATGAACGTGGGCGTCAATCAAGCCAGGCATTACCGTGCCACCTTGAGCATCAATGATTTCATCGGCTAACGTAGCGTCAACCTCGCCAATTTGAGTGATCAAGTTGTCTTCGATAAGAATAGATACGTTCTCGATTAGGTTGTTATCAACACCGTTAAATACGTTCGCGTTAGTGATTAGCTTTTTCATAGTCTGCACCTTTTTCAAATGAGTGTTTGTCGCTGATGGAGTCATCTTATGAGGTGACGCCTATTAAAAATTGCCATTTGATGACAAGCAGTGACGAGACTTATCTTTTGGTGCTTTTCTATATTTTTGAGTATTGCTGTATAGAGGGAAGAGAATTATTGGTACAGAAAATGATCAATCAATAAAGATTAACAATTTTGAATGGAAAGGAGGTGGTGTCATCAAATGGTAAGTTTTGTTCTGATTCGAACGCTAAGATGTATTTCAAATCGAGGCTACTTATCAAATTAAAGAGAGACAACATGACTAATTCAGACAAAGTTTACGGATTCAATACACCACAACGTCTATTTGTTGGTTACACGTTAGCAGTGCTGGTGGACCTAGTGGTTCTTAACTTCTTTGATGAGTACTGGGACTTTGTGAATATCGAATCTTTCACTATCTCTTTGATAGCGGCGTTGTTGCTTCAGCTACTATTGAAACTTTCTATTGGCTTGGAGCATAAGATTGCTGAGCACTTTAAAAGCAAGCCGGGTACTGCTCCTAAGGTTTACCGAGCGATTACCACTTACATTATCTTGGTGGGCTCGAAGTTTGTCATGCTAGAAGCGATTAACTTATTGTTCGGTGACAAGGTGAGCTTTACAGGCCCTTGGAACGGTGTTGTTGCTTTCTTTGCTGTGGTATTTACGATTCTGATTGCTGAAGTGATTGTGTCGAAAATCTACTTTGTTCTTGATGACAAGCAAGACGCAAACTTGGATGAAAAAACAGCATAATCGAAAGCTGAATACAAATAGGGAGTTCGAAATGAATTCTCAACTGAGAAGGGTTAGCAGTTTTGCTAGCCCTTTTTATTTACCTGTATTTGGTTATTGGTTAGCTATTCAGTGCAGGCTTTGCATACTCGTTGCTCACCGGTATTTTAAAGCTTATGACGGGTGACAATATCAAGCGTGCAGCTCTGCCGAAATTATCTTCAGAATAGCAAAATACGCTGCTTACCCATGATTCTTTTTGTGTTCAAGTCGCACACCAATTTGTACAGCGAGAGAGGTACGAATAAGTCCAGTTGAGAGCTATGTTATTGAATGTAAGCAATTGTCGTTGGTGTGAATATTTCTTTACTGAAAACAATATATGCATTTTGTGTCATATTGTTTATTAGCGCATATGTTTGTGGAGGGAACACTACAAATCGATATAGGAAATCCAATGAAAGTAATCTTATCTAACCTTGGGTTAGCGACAACATGTCTATTTTCTTCGTTCGTAAATGCGCAGCCACAATCCCTAGTTCAGCCCAATCTTACTGTTCAGCCCCACTTACCCGTTATTGCCAATGAAGTTGAGTACCCATTGTCGCACCAAGCGTTGATTGAGACATCGGGCAACGTACGCAAACAGCAAATTGAGCATGTGGGGGCATCGTTCATTAAGCTTCACTTCAAGTCGCTTGTTGTACCGAAAGGCAGTCTATTGCGCTTGAGTTCGAGCACCAATGATGAGGTAGTTGAGTATCGTGACAGCCAGACAGATTGGTTTGCTCAGTCTATCTCAAGCGAGCGCATGCTGATTGAGGTTATTCCAAACTCAAACGGCCAATACGCTGAGTTCGAGATAGATTACTACATGGCGGGCAAGAGTGCAGACGAAGAGGCAGTGGCAACGTTATCGACATGTGGTGTTAATGAGCGCAGAGATGTTGCCTGTTGGGAAGAGTCTCATCCAGATAAAGTGGCTTGGACAACTCCGGTTGCAAGGCTACTTATTAATG
>NZ_MCYD01000191.1:1044-1859 GCF_002876325.1 Vibrio sp. 10N.261.52.A1 | reverse complement strand
GCCTTAGAGCCAGACACTTTCCCTTGCTGCGCTTGTACCGCGGTAACGGCAATGACGTTAAAGATATCCTCTGCGCAGCACCCTCTTGATAAGTCATTGGCCGGTTGATTCAACCCTTGGAGCAAAGGACCAATGGCGACCGCACCACCTAACCTTTCTGCCAACTTGTAACCTATATTGCCCGCTTCAAGGTTGGGGAAGATCAACACATTGGATTGACCTTTCACTTCGGAATCAGGCAACTTTTTAGCCGCGATTTCGGTAACAATTGCGGCATCAAGCTGAACATCTTGGTCAACCGCAATACCTGGGCAACGCTGTTTGACTATCTGCGCAGCACTGCGCACCTTGTCCACCGACTCATGTTTCGCACTACCGTTGGTGGAGAATGAAAGCATCGCCAACTTAGGCTCTTCCATTAGCAATGCCTGAGCACTTTGAGAAGCGGCTACCGCGATTGATGCCAGCTCCGTTTCATTGGGGTTAATCACCAAGCCACAGTCACTGAAAATCAGACCACCTTTTAGATTATGGAAAGGCTCACACAACATCATAAGGAAGAAACTCGATACCAACTCGCTATCGGGAGCAGGGCCGATGATCTGCAGTGCAGCTCGCACAACATCAGAAGTGGTATACACCGCACCATTTACCGTGCCGTCTACTAACCCTTCCCTCACCATCAAGTTGGCAAAAATAAGTGGGTCTTTAACCTTCTCCAAAGCATCTTCATACGTCATGCCTTTGGCTTTTCTTAACTCATATAGGCGCTCAGCTAATACGACTTTCAGAGCCGACGTTTGAGGTGAAACAAT
>NZ_MCYD01000191.1:0-261 GCF_002876325.1 Vibrio sp. 10N.261.52.A1 | reverse complement strand
GTTTGAGGTGAAACAATGTGAATACCGGCAAGATTAATATGATGCAACTGCGCGGCTTCAATGATTGCCTTCTCATCCCCCACTAGCGTGATATGGGCGAGCTGTTTGTCTATCGCTAATCGTGCTGCGGCGAGCACTCGAGGATCTTCCGCTTCGCTCAACACCACTCGCTTACGATCTAAGTGAGCCTTATCAATAATCCGTTCAATTGCCTTCATGATAAAATTCCATTTATTGAGATTAATTGTTCCACAATTTAAC
>NZ_MCYD01000190.1:0-984 GCF_002876325.1 Vibrio sp. 10N.261.52.A1 | reverse complement strand
TCGACCCTGCCCGAGAGTGAATCAATGACCACTGGCTAACCGTAAAGAGTCTAACCAAGACATTGAAATCGAATCCTGAGCGGTACAGCCCTTCTTAAAAACAAAAAAATAAATATAAATATCCAAAAATCATCTCAAGCCGAACGGTACTACCCAAGATTGAGTCGTTGCCCGAGACGGTTCAATTTCTCGGGGTGACAATGAATATGAATTAATTACTAAACAATCTAGAAAATGGTGTTCAAGCCAATTGTCTTTGACGGATCCTCAACTCACGATGACCAGCGGATTCTCGGTTAAAAGACCGGCGCTGGTGCCGCGTCATGCCATCCCGTGTCAGTGCGAGACATGCGGGATTAATTCCCACGCCAGAGCGAGCGCCTGGGGACTAGTCATTGGCCAGTTCCAAGGCCGGGAGCTGGTGGCAGGTCATAACGTCCAGTGTCGGTCACAGATATTGAACTTGGATATTAGTTACCAGCGAGCCCCGGTCCGTGAAATCATCTCCAGCAGGTTCTCGGATGATAAACCGACGCTGGTGCCGGGTCATAACATTCAGTGTCGCTCAGAGATATTGAGCTTGGATATTGTTTCCAGCGAGGCCCTGGTGATAATCACGACCAGCAGGTTCTCGGGAGAAAGACCGGCGCTGGTACTGAGTCATAACATCCCGTGTCGGTCAGAGATATTGAGCTTGGTATTAACAATCCGTCGTACCAAGTTGATTCAATAGGCTTGAGATTTGGTCGAGCTTTAAGTCATTCGTGTTGATTTTGATTAGTTTGAATAGCCCGACTGTTTTAGGCCCTAAGCTAATTTGCGCCGCACTGCCCGAGCAAAAGGTCCGTTCGTTCACCAAATCCTATGAGTGTTCATCTCCCAGTGCCAGTGCGAGACATGGAAACTGATATCTGCGCCGGAACGAATACAAGGGGGACTGGCCAACCGCCGAGTCCCAGCCGAGGTGCTGGTGCCGGGTCATAA
>NZ_MCYD01000189.1:0-473 GCF_002876325.1 Vibrio sp. 10N.261.52.A1 | reverse complement strand
ATCTGGAGATGACCATATCAGCACTCAAGCTCGGTGCTTCAGATTTCATTTTAAAGCCATTCAACTTAGAACAGATGATTCAAGCTGTACTTCGTTGTATGGATAAGCGCCTTGACCAAAGAATGCAGTACGCGTTGAAGCGTGATGTCAGCCGCCACATCAAAACCGAGATTATTGGTAGCTCAGATAAGACCAAACAACTTAAGCTTCTTATTAGCCAATTTGCGCCGTCAAGAGCGTCCGTGTTGGTAGAAGGTGAGTCTGGTACCGGTAAAGAATTGGTTGCACGTGGTGTTCATGAAGCCAGTAAACGAACTGGGCCATTTGTCCCAATCAACTGTGGTGCGATTGCTCCAGAGCTTCTTGAAAGTGAATTATTTGGCCACACCTCCGGTGCCTTTACTGGTGCGAAGAAGAATAGAGAAGGTTTATTCAGAGTGGCTAATGGCGGTACGCTATTCCTTGATGAAATT
>NZ_MCYD01000188.1:0-481 GCF_002876325.1 Vibrio sp. 10N.261.52.A1 | reverse complement strand
GTTCTATCCTGCTTATCATGCTGTTGATTTGGCCTGTCTTGTTCTACAAGCTGGGTAAACGTAACGGTGGTGAACTGACACAAAACAAAGCCGACCTTCGTGTTACCACTCTGGATTGGATTGAAGGCTACAGCGAACTGACTCTATTTGGTGCAGAAGAGCGTTACCGCAATGCGATTCTAGAAACCCAACAGAAGCTGATGGCGAACCAGTTTGTGAACGCTAACCTAACCGGCATGGCTTCAGCAGCGCTCATGCTGTTCAACGGTTTGACACTGGTTCTTATGCTTTGGCTAGCGGCTGACGGCGTAGGTGGTAATGCTCCAGATCCGTTCATCGCGCTTATGGCGTTCGCAACCATGGCAAGTTTTGAACTATTGATGCCAATCGCAGGCGCGTTCCAGCATTTAGGTCAGACTCTGTCTTCTGCACGTCGCTTGAATGAAGTCATTCTTTCAGAACCTGAAGTTCAGTTCGCTGA
>NZ_MCYD01000187.1:0-818 GCF_002876325.1 Vibrio sp. 10N.261.52.A1 | reverse complement strand
CTTATTAGAGTTCGCAGAACATCAGTCGACAAAGTTCTCGGTATAAAAGAGAAATACAGATGCGCATCTTGTAGTGGCGTTCTGAAGGTAAAAGGATAGTGGCGAAAAGGGAAAACTAGACCTTGGTTTCCGATACTGATAACACAAAGCCCGAATATCTTAGGTGAGATATTCGGGCTTTGTTGTAAAGAGGTATAGCAACTTAAATAACGTTAAGTGTTTTTTGAGTTATACATCTTATCGAAGTTCTTTTGGTTCCATCCGACCATAATCTGGTCACCGATTTTAAGCACTGGGATAGAGCGAGCGCCCATCGCTTGTAATTCTTTACGGCCGCGTTGCATCTTAGCGTTAATTTGTGAAATACGTAATGTTGTTTAAGCCCCAGGCATCGCTAAACCAATAGCGATAAGGCTTTGCAACACCATCATAATAATGTGTTAGAAGAATGCACATTAGTTTTATGGAGCATTTCACATGCCACTCAATTTACAAAATCGCCCTGCGATTAGTTATGCCCGTTATTCATCCCAAGGACAAGACAATAATGACTCACTTAGACGACAAGCTGAAATTTTTGAGCTTGCAGTCAAGTCTACTGGTGCAGTTGCAACTAATATTCAGTTAGTAGATGAAGCTAAATCTGGTTTCAAAGGGGAACATATCAAAGCTGGTTCTCTTGGTGCTTTCATTGAGCAATTAGAAACAATGAGCTTTAGCCAACGTCCTATATTGTTCATCGAAAAGTGGGACAGATTAGGTCGTCAAAAAAACAGTATTACTCAAGATGTATTGAACAAGCTTTTAAAACACGTAGA
>NZ_MCYD01000186.1:0-2178 GCF_002876325.1 Vibrio sp. 10N.261.52.A1 | reverse complement strand
GTATCACTATGAACAACGACATCGAAAAAGATTTTAATTTGGGCGGTAGTATCGACCGTGCACTTTCTGGCGATTATGAGCTCAAAGCAACGGCTGTATTCCAAGAGGCATGGAAACATACGGTAAGTCACTTTCTTTCGTTTTCCCCTGCGATTGTTGCTCTGATGTTCGTGCAACTGGCTATCTTTTATATCGCATTAAAACTGCAACTGGGTGACCCTGCGGTTATCTTAGACGCGGTTATCGACCCTGAGGCGTTTACGCCACAAATCGTTGAGTCCATTTTTATTGCCAACTTCAGCTATGAAGTTATCAGCGCGCCTATCTATGCAGGTATCTGTTTGATGGCGATGAGCCACGCAGCTGGGCTACAGACCAAAGTACGTCACATTGGCAAAGGCTTACAGTTTACGATTCCAGTAATTCTTGTGACTCTGTTCAGTCTGATGCTTCAAGGTATTGCAGGCATGATTCTGCCGTTTCTGTCGATTTACTTCTCGCTTGCGTTCAGCCACTCAATCCTGTTGATTTGCGATAAGAAAGTTCCACCAATGCAATCGCTTCTGCTTTCTCTGCGTGCTGTGAACAAGAAAATCTTCACCGTTGCTTCTATCTACCTATTAGTAATGCTGATGTTCATTGTCGCGGCAATGATGTACGGCATTGGCCTTATCTTCGTTTTACCTTTCTTCTTCCACGTGAAAGGCATTCTTTACCGTGAGATGTTTGGCATTAAACTCAAACTGATTGCGTCAGACAGACCAAAGAGCGACGACGACCACAACGGTAGCAACAACAAAGACCCACAGGTATTCGATGCATAACAACTCTAAATCAAGCGCAAGTAAATCACTTGCGCTAAAAGTGACAGCATTAGCCCTAGTTGGCTCGATCTCGTTAGTTGGCCCAATGCTTTACCAACAAGAAGAAGAGCGCAGGCGAGCAGGGCAAAAGGCTCCAGACTCAGAGCAAAACTTTGGTGATTTGACCGTCTCTTCTGATAAGCCAGATTTCGCAGCGATTGAAGATGTAAATGAAAAGAAAGACACCTTCTTTTCATACCTTCGCCCAAGTATCAACATCGAAAACAAGCGAATCACGAAAGAACGTGCGTTTCTAACCAAGCTTTCAGAAGCGGGGATGAACAATGTTGACTCTGAAGATGCGTCATACGCAAAGAGACTAGGAAAACTGTATAGCCTGCCTGTACCTTCAACGGGCATAGATGACGCTTGGCTGAAAGAAATGTTGAATCGTGTAAACGTGTTACCTGAAGCGCTTGTATTAACTCAGGCAGCCAATGAATCGGCATGGGGTACATCTCGTTTCGCCACTAAAGCGAATAACTATTTTGGTCATTGGTGTTACACCAAAGGTTGTGGCTTAGTTCCGCTACAACGTAACGAAGGTAGCTCACATGAAGTGGCAACATTCTCTTCAAGCCAAGAGTCTGTGCACCGTTACTTCATGAACCTAAACCGAAACCGTGCTTATGCAGACCTAAGAGCAATTCGCGCAAAACTAGCGGCACAGGGCGACGATCTGTTAACAACCGAAACCGCAACAGAGCTCACCAACGGCTTGCTAAAATATTCTGAGCGAGGTTCAGACTATGTGACTGATTTACAAGCTATGATCCGTCACAACGAGGTATACTGGAAAAAGTAACTCGATTTGATAGTCATTTGGCGAACTTAAACGGTAAGTTTGACCAAATAACATCACATAAAGAGCAGCTCATTGGCTGCTCTTTCTATTTATAAACGCTCAACTTCGACAAGACTATAACAATGAAAAAGACAGCACTCGCTTTATTAGCTTCTCTAAGCCTAGGGATCTCTTTACCTGCTGCAGCTCAAGAATACATGTTTACCTATTCTAAGCTTTACATACAGCTTAAAAATAACACCAAAGAAGGGCATGATGACGTTAAAGTTGCGGTCTTCTTTGTCGATCAGCAAGCCCAAACAACCTGTCATATCAGCAAAGCTTGGATGGAAAAAGAAGAACACTACGAAGAGCTGAAAGTCTCTCCAGCTAACGAGCTTCTGCTACCAGTAGACCAAAACCTTCGTTCGGCAAACCCGCTTATTTTTGTGCAAACAAAAGAACAAGAGTGCGCATACTCCTTGGTTGTTATGACTAAAGCACCTTTAGCTGGAAAGGTTGAGGTTGTAC
>NZ_MCYD01000185.1:0-662 GCF_002876325.1 Vibrio sp. 10N.261.52.A1 | reverse complement strand
CTTTGAACCCATACCTGCGCGTCGGTATTCAAGTGGCAGAAGCCATTATGTGTCATCGTAAAGTGTCGAAGTCTCAAGCCAAACAGCGTGTGATAGAGCTGTTTAATCTTGTGCACTTGCCAATGCCAGAAAAGTCATACACCAAGTACCCTCACGAATTTTCGGGTGGTCAACTGCAGCGCATCATGATTGCAATGGCACTGATTAATGAACCGGATATTCTGATTGCTGACGAACCGACGACAGCACTCGACGTAACGGTTCAAGCTGAAGTGCTTTCTCTTATCAAAGAGATTCAAGGCAAGATGGGAATGGCGATTTTGTTCATCACTCATGATTTAGGTGTGGTGAAACACTTCGCTGATCGTGTGATAGTGATGTGTAAAGGTGAACTTGTAGAAGAAGGGATGACTCAATCTCTATTCGATAGTCCTAAACATGACTACACACGAATGCTCATTAACTCGATACCTAAAGGGGCGAAAGATCCGGTAAGCGCCGCAGCGCCAGAGCTTCTGTCTGCTGAAGATATTCGCGTTAAGTTCTTGGTGAAACCGCACTTCATCAAGTCTAAAAATCAGTACTTTGAAGCAGTGAAAGGCATCTCGTTGAACCTAAAACAAGGTGAAACCCTCGGTATTGTGGGTGAGTCAGGTTCAGGT